>CALWYD010000045.1 GCA_944385675.1 uncultured Oscillospiraceae bacterium | reverse complement strand
GCAAAGCTGCCCAAGGGCGCTCTGCTGGTGGGCCCGCCGGGTACCGGCAAGACCCTGCTGGCCAAGGCCGTGGCCGGGGAGGCCGGGGTTCCCTTCTTCTCCATCAGCGGCTCCGACTTTGTGGAGATGTTCGTAGGCGTGGGTGCCAGTCGTGTCCGTGACCTCTTTAAAGAGGCCGCTAAAATGGCCCCCTGCATTATCTTCATCGACGAGATTGACACCATCGGCAAATCCCGAGACAACCGCATGGGGGGCAATGACGAGCGGGAACAGACCCTGAACCAGTTGCTGGCTGAGTTGGACGGATTTGATCCCAGCAAGGGCGTCATTGTCCTAGGGGCCACCAACCGCCCGGAAGTGCTGGATAAGGCTCTGCTGCGCCCCGGGCGCTTCGACCGGCGCATCACCATTGACCGACCTAACCTGGCCGGCCGCCTGGCCACACTCCAGGTACACACCCGGAAGATCAAGCTGGCCGAGGACGTGGATCTGAAAAAGATTGCCCTGGCGACCGCCGGCACCGTGGGCGCCGACCTGGCCAACCTGGTTAACGAGGCTGCCCTGCGGGCCGTCCGTCATGGCCGCCACCTGGTCACCCAGGAGGATCTGCTGGCCTCCTTCGAGTTTGTTATCGCTGGCAGCGAGAAGAAAAACTCTGTGCTTACCGAGTTTGAAAAACGGCTGGTGGCCTATCATGAGGTGGGCCATGCCATGGTGGCCTACAAGCAGAAAAATGCCGAACCGGTACAGAAAATTACCATTGTCCCCCATACGGAGGGTTCCCTGGGTTACACGCTCCTCATGCCAGAAGAGGATAAGACCAACCTGCGCACCAAAGAGGAACTGATGGCCAAGATTGCCGTCTCCATGGGTGGTCGGGCCGCTGAACAAGTGGTACTGAATACAATGACCAACGGTGCCTCCCAGGACATCCAGGAGGCTACCAACGTAGCCCGAAATATGGTGGCTATGTTCGGCATGAGCGATGAATTTGGCATGATGGCTCTGGGCTCTGTGCGCAGCCAATACCTAGATGGAGGTTATGGCCTGGACTGCGCTCAGGATACTGCTGCTGTCATGGACAAAGCGGTAAAGGCCATTCTGGACGTGTGCTACCAGGACGCGGTGAAAGTCATTCAGGAGAACCTGGAAGACATGCATAAGGTTGTAGCCTACCTGTTGGAGAAGGAGACCATTACCGGCGGCGAGATGGTAGCGATTATCGAAGGTCGGGATCCCGCCTTGGTAGAGGACGCCTACGCCTCCACCCGCAAGAAGGATCAGCCTGCCTTCCGCCCCTCCCAGCCCGACCGGATTGAACCCCCTGCCCGGCATATCCACATTGTCAGTCAGGAAATTAAGCCTCCTTCCTCAGTGGATGATTCCCCCTCCCCTTCTGAAGGCGAAGACGACAGCGGTGCATCGCACCCCTCCCTGGATGCGGCGCAGAACGACGCTGCTCCCTCTCAGGACACCCCTGATTCCTCCCGTCGTAAGGAAGACGACCCCCCTGTCGCCCCATAAACTGTTCCAAACATGCGCCGCCGGAGGCCTTCACAGGCACCTGGCGGCGCCCTTTATTTTCTGACTCCGGGACACACTTCCCCTTCTATATTTTACAGCACATTTTGGTGGAGATTGGGCGGACATATTGGCCTGCAGAAACGCAAATGGCCCGGAAGCTGGAAATACTTCCAGCTTCCGGGCCATTTTTTCCACCATCTACCCTTCCTTCTCACAGCAGGAGCAGCAGTGGGAGGTCTCTCCTGCTTTATGGGGGCAGCATCCCTCCGGACAGCCGATGCATTTGGCACCGCGGCGCTTAGCCTTGATGACATAGCGGGCAGCGGCAATGACTATGGCTCCAATTACAGCCATAAGGACGATATCTGTCATATCACACCCTCCTTCTTCCAAGTTTCTTTATCTGCTGCCGCTGAGGGCATATTCCGCCGCCAGATTCCGGTCGGTCCGCTTTACCAGCCACATCAGCACGGCGGCAAAGGCGCATACGGCGATGAGGCCGGGGACAAAGCCCGCCCCCAGTCTACCGGTGGTGGCCAGGGTGCCTACCTGGTAAACTAGAAAGCCCACGGTATAGCCAGTGCCCAACTGCAGACCGATGCCTGCCCACAGCCACTTGGCGCTCTTCATCTCGGCGTTCATGGCTCCGATGGCCGCAAAGCAGGGCGGCGTATAAAGATTGAACATAAGGTAAGCCAGTGCCGCCGCTTTGGTGATGGCGATAATCCCCGCCACCTGGGCCCCGGAGCCCTCTATCATGGCCAGCTCATCCACATCGATGAAGTTCTCCAAGCCCACAAAGCAGACCGCCAGGGTACCCACTACATTCTCCTTAGCGATAAAGCCGGTGACGGCGGCAGCAGCCAGCTGCCAGCTGAGCACACCTACAATGGGGATTAGCAGGTAGGCGAAGGGGGAGGCGATGGAGGCCAGGATGGAGCTGTCTGCCGTCTCGGCCACCTGAAAGCTCCAGGTAAAGGTCTGCATAACCTGCACCGCAGTGTTACACAATAGGATAATGGTGGCTGCCTTCACGATGTAGGCCCAGCCGCGGCTGCACATCGCTTTAAAGGCAAACCATAAGGAAGGCACCTTATACTCCGGCAGTTCAATGATAAAGAAGGATTTACGGGACTTGTAACCTGCAATTTTGTTTACCAGCAGAGCCCCCAGGAAAATAAGTACTATACCGGTGAGATACATGGTGGCGCTGACCCACCCCGCGTCCCCGAAAAAGGCGCCGGCAAACAGTGCGATAACCGGGATCTTGGCCCCGCAGGGCATAAAGGGTGTGAGCATAGCAGTGGCCCTGCGTTCCCGCTCGTTGCGGATGGTGCGGCTGGCCATGACGCCGGGGATGGCACAACCGGTACCGATGACAAAGGGAATGACCGATTTGCCCGACAGTCCCACCTTTTTAAAGATGGGATCCAGTACCACGGCCACCCGAGACATGTAACCGCAGTCCTCCAGCAGGGCAATGAGAAAGTACATCACCATCACCAGGGGTAAAAAGCCAACCACGGCGCCCACACCCCCAACGATACCGTCTACCAGCAGCGCGGAAAGCAGAGGGTTGGCGTTGGACAGCTGTTCCCCCGCCCAGCCCTGAAATGTTTCAATCCAAGCCACCAGCCAGTCGGCAATGGGCGTGCCTACCCAGACTTGGGAGATTTGGAAAACCAGATACATCACTCCCGCAAAGATAGGGATGCCCAAAATTTTGTTGGTCAGCACCGCGTCGATGGCATCCCCAGTCCCTTTCTCCCGGGTGAGCACTTTCCGCTTTTCCACCTGAGAGACAATGCCGTTGACAAACTCAAATCGCCTGCGATCCGCCTGCTCCACCTGAATCTTGTCTGTCAACAAAACGTCTCCTTGGCTGTAGGGAGCACTTTGTCTTTGCCCTTTTAGATGGGCGGCAGCCTTCAGCAACTCTGCCAAGCCATTTCCGCTGGCGGCAGTGGATACCGTGGCCACCACCGGACAGCCTAACAACTTGGAAAGGGCCTCTATATCAATTGTGGTTCCTTTTTTTGTGTTTAAGTCGCTCTTATTCAACGCCACTACTACGGGGATCCCCAGCTCCAACAACTGAGTGGTAAAAAACAGACTGCGACTGAGATTGGTGGCATCTACAATGTTAATGATGACATCAGGATTTTCGTGCCGAACATAGCTGCTGGTAATGCTCTCCTCCGAGGTAAAAGGGGACATGGAGTAGGCTCCGGGTAAATCCACAGCAATCAGTTCCTCTGTCCCCTCCCAGAGGGATCGTTTGATGGGGCTTTCTTTTTTCTCCACGGTGACACCCGCCCAGTTTCCTACTCGCTCATTGCGTCCAGTCAGGGCGTTATACATGGTTGTCTTTCCGCTGTTTGGATTGCCTGTTAAAGCAATTCTCATGTTTGACTCCTCCTATTTTCCGCTTTTAGATATCTAACTGCACATCATACACACATCTTAAGTTAGCTATAGCTAATTATATGAGAAAAAAAGACAGCGGCTAACAGCTTCTCCTCACTTAAATCAAAATAGCTGATGCCAACTGGTTGTCAATATTATATCTCCCATCTTTAATGGAGACTACACATCCCCCTTTCAGATGGGCAATAACCGTGATCGGTTCCCCACTATAGCAGCCAAGAGAAAACAAAAAAGCATCCAATTCCTCATCCTCTGTTGCAATCTCCCGGATAATATATTCTCTTCCCTCTTGGGCATTCTTCAGGTTCATAAATACCACCCGCCTTTCCCTTTAGTTAGCTATTACTAACTCAAAACGAATATATCACCAACCCCATCTATTGTCAACAGTTTTTTCCTTCTCTTTCAGGACAAATCGTATATTGACAACCAGAACTTATCCTCTTAAAATGATCTAAAAAGTCATGGAGGTGTGGCTATGAGACAATGTATGGATGCCGACAACCTGCACCGTAGATTAAAAAAAATTATTGGCCAGGTTCAGGCCATTGACCGGATGGTGGACGAGGATGTGCCTTGTGAAGACATCCTCTCCCAGATCAACGCCGCCAAATCTGCCTTAAATAAAGCGGGACAAGTGATACTCCAGGGCCACATCCAGCATTGTATTCGGGATGCCCTGGAACACGGAGACGCAGATCAGACCATCGAGCGCTTTACCAAAGCTGTGGAGCGCTTTGCCAATATGCAATAGCAATGCATTTTTTCAGCCTAGAGGCGTCCTATGGCGCCTCTTTTTCCTTGACAACCTATACCCCTATGGGTATAATGGGCACGAATTATTTTTGCTTGGAAAGAGGGGCTGACATGGACACGTGCATTAAAACTTTGGAGCATATTCTGGAATTTGGAGGGCTGCGTCGGGACGCGATTTTTTTGGTCATCTCAGCTCTGGCATTAGCCGTCAGCATTTTTAACCCCTTCCCGCTCCCATTTGATGCAGCCTGGGTGGCTATCCTTCTGTGCGGCTTGCCGATTCTGCTGGAGGCTTTTATTGGCCTGGTAACTGCTTTTGACATCAAGGCCGATGTGCTGGTATCTCTTGCTCTGGTGGCCTCGGTCTGTATTGGTGAGGATTTTGCCGCCGGCGAGGTGGCTTTCATCATGCAGTTGGGCGCTCTGCTGGAGGATCTGACCGTAGCCAGAGCCAGAGCCGGCATTGAAAAACTGGTCCATTTGACACCTCAGACGGCCAGAGTTCTGACTGCCCAAGGGGAACGCATTCTCCCCGCCCAACAGGTAAAAATAGGGGATCGGCTGCGGGTCTTGCCGGGAGAGACCGTACCGGTAGACGGCACCATCCTCTCCGGGGAGACCTCCATAAACCAAGCCGTTATGACCGGAGAGTCCATGCCGGTGGACAAGGGGCCGGGAGATCCGGTGTCCAGCGGAACTGTAAATCAGTTTGGTGCCTTTGAGATGGAGGCTGTAAAAGTGGGGGAAGACAGCTCTATCCAGCGGATGATCCGCCTGGTTCAGTCGGCCGATGCAGGCAAAGCGAAGATTGTAGGCCTTGCAGATCGATGGGCCACCTGGATTGTAGTCATCGCCTTAAGTGCTGCTGCTCTCACCTGGCTGGTCACCGGAGAGGTCATCCGGGCGGTCACAATCCTGGTGGTGTTCTGTCCCTGTGCTCTGGTACTCGCCACCCCCACCGCCATTATGGCCGCCATCGGCAACGCCACCAAGCATGGCTTTCTGGTTCGGGAAGGGGACGCCCTGGAACGGCTGTCCGCGGTGACCAAGGTTACCTTCGACAAGACAGGTACACTGACTTACGGCGACCCAAAGGTGGTGGATGTGGTCAGTTTTTCTCCTCTGAGCCGGGATGAGATTTACACCCTGGCAGCCAGCGGGGAACAGCTCTCCGAACATCCTCTTGGCAAAGCCATCCTTCAGTGCTACACATCCAGTTCCAAGAGTCCTGTTCTCCCTGTCAAACAGTTCCAGATGCTTCCCGGCCAGGGTGTATGCGCTCAAATTGAGGGCAGGCAAGTACTGGCAGGAAACCGAAAGCTGTTGGAACAAAAGGGGATTTCTCTTCCTCCCCAGGTACTGGAAGCTGCTCAGAACTACTTCACCCGTGGACAGACCGTTACCTACATCGCTGTGGACAACTCCCTGGCCGGACTGATTGTACTGGCCGACACTCTGCGGGAGGACAGCGCTCCTATGGTGGACCAACTGCTGACTCTGGGCGTGGAGCCAGTACTGCTGACGGGGGATCATGAAAATGTAGCCGCCTCCATCGCCTCCCAACTGCACATCCGACAGGTGGAGGCCAACTGTTTGCCGGAGGATAAACTCAACTACATTAGTTCCTGCCAAAAGGGCGGAGAATCTGTATGTATGATTGGAGACGGTATTAATGATGCCCCTGCTTTGAAGAAAGCCAATGTAGGCGTTGCTATGGGCGGAATTGGGAGCGACGTGGCGGTGGAGGCCGCCGATATTGCCCTGGTAAATGACGAACTCAGGGGGCTGCCCCATCTGCTGACCCTGTCACGACGGATGATGAATACCATCAAACTCAACCTCACCTTTTCCATGGGACTTAATTTTCTGGCTATCGCCCTGGCCATTACCGGCGTACTTAACCCCGTGGTTGGAGCCTTGGTTCACAACGCCGGCTCTGTCCTGGTTATCCTCAACTCCGCTTTTCTGCTCACCTGGCACGGCCATTCCTAATTGGTTCGGGCGGCAGACCACCTGGTGTGCCGTCCACCTCTTCTTAATAATAAAAAAGAAAGACACGACGCCAGTCGTGTCTTTCTCTTGCAAAGGACGGTTAAAATCGATATTTTTGTTTTTGGTGTAAAAGGGTCCACAGTTTATAAAACAGGACCAAGCTACTGGATGCCAGTTTCCTGTGCAGGGTTGATATTTAGTTCAGGCAAATCTTT
>CALWYD010000044.1 GCA_944385675.1 uncultured Oscillospiraceae bacterium | reverse complement strand
GCATGGCCTGATCCACCGCCAGCACCGGCTCCTTCTCCCGCACCGCGTGCTCCAGCAAATCCAGGAACGCCATCCGGTCCCCGGTGCCAGAGATGAGGTCCACATCCAAATCCCGGATCTGCTCCGGCTTGGTCTGGGCGTAGCACCCGCACACCGCCACCACCGCCCCGGGGCTCCGCCGCCGGGCCCGGCGGATCATCTGCCGGTATTTCTTGTCGCTGACGGCGATGACCGTGCAGGTGTTCACCACATAGGCATCCGCCTTGTCCTCAAAGACCACCATGGTATGGCCCCTGGCCGTCAGCTCCTGTTCCATGGCCTGGGTCTCATACTGGTTGACCTTGCACCCCAGGGTATAAATCGCAATCTTCAGTCCCGGCGCCCCCCTTGTTATTTTGGCGTTTTCCCGCTATAATGAAATAGTATTGAGTTTCTATTATATCTGGAAATGTCGGGCGTTGCAAGGGGGACCTTTTCTTTTATGCGGTCGTCCGGCGAAAGGATGGACTGTCATGCTGCACTATCTGGATCACGCTGCCACTACCCCTGTGCCACAGGCTGTCGCCCAGGCGATGGTGGATGTGCTGACCGAGGGATTCGGGAATCCCTCCTCCCAGTATGCGCTGGGGCGGAAAGCCAAAGCTGCCCTGGAGGAGCACCGCAAATGCATCGCCCAGGCGTTGGGCTGCCCACCAGAGCGCCTGTTCTTTACCTCCTGCGGTACAGAGGGAGACAACTGGGCCATCCGCGCCGCCCTGTGGCACAACCGCCGCGTGGGTCGACACATCATTGCTACCGCTGTGGAACACAGCGCTGTACTCCAATGTCTGAAGGATCTGGAGCAGCAGGGCTATTCTGTGACGTATCTCCGCCCCGACATCTGCAATCGCATCACCGCCGCCCAGGTCGCCGCAGCCCTGCAGCCGGATACGGCGCTGGTGTCCATGATGCTGGTGAACAACGAGACCGGCACCCGCTACCCGGTGGAGGAGGTGGCCGCCCTGCTCAGAGGCCGGGATACCCTCCTCCACACCGATGCCGTCCAGGGCTTCCTGGAGGTCCCGTTCTCCACAAAGCAACTGGGGGCGGATCTCATCACCATCTCCGCCCACAAAATCGGCGGCCCCAAGGGGATCGGCGCGCTGTATGTCGGCCAGCGTCTCCCCCATCCCCGGCCGCTGCTCTTCGGCGGCGGTCAGGAGAGGGGGCTGCGCTCCGGGACCGAGGCCACCGCCCAGGCGGCCGGCTTTGCCAAAGCGGTGGAACTGCGTCTGGCCGGTCTGGAGGAGGACTGGGCGCGGATGACCGACCTTCGGAACTATGCCGCCCGCCGTCTGTCTGCCATCCCCACTCTTCAGCTGGTAGGGCAGCCCGACGCCCCCCACATCCTCTCCGTATCTCTGCCCGGATACCCAAGTCAGAACATTGTCAATGACCTGGATAGCAAGGGGATCTGTATCTCCGCCGGCTCCGCCTGCCACCAGGGGAAGGCAAGCCATGTCCTCACCGCCATGGGACTCCTGAAGCGGATAGCTGCCGGCACTGTCCGGATCAGTCTCGGTCCCGGGACTGTCCGTGCGGACATCGACGCCCTGTATGATGCCCTTCAGGAACACCATGAGCGCCGCTTCCCTATGTTGTGACTGCTCCTATATCAGCAAATTGCCGGAAGCTATCGATTTTATCCCTGCTGCTATAGAGAAAATGCACAAATATCCCCTCTGTTTTTCTACTCCATCCAGGCAACCGGAAGCGGCCGCTTCCGGTTGCGGGCGTCACTGCGATATGATAAAATAAGGCAACTGGATATGGGGGAATTTGGGCGGAGGAGGGATGGCTTTGCAGACGGTCAGAGAGGTCTCCACAGCACTGCAAAAGGGAATATGGGATGAAAAGTTGAGCCGTATCTACGGAGACGGCGCCTCCCGGCCTGTCGGGCGGCTGTCGGCGCTGGTAGACGGCTTTTGTGATTTTTACGGAGCCGGCGGGAACACGCCGATTGCGCTCTTCTCCTGTCCCGGACGCACAGAGCTCGGGGGCAATCACACCGACCACCAGCGGGGCCACGCACTGGCTGCCAGCGTTGATCTGGACACGATCGCCTGTGTCCATCCCAATGACGGCAGCATCATCCGCGTCAAATCCCAGCACCACCGCATTGCGGAGATTGATCTCAACCAACTGGAGCCCCAGGCCGCAGAAATCGGCAGATCCCCCTCTCTGGTCCGTGGGATCGCCGCCGGGATCTCCTCGATGGGATACTCTATAGGCGGATTCGACGCCTATACCACCACCCAGGTCCTCCGGGGCAGGGGGCTCAGTTCCTCCGCCGCGTTTGAGGTACTGGTAGGTGAGATCATCAACCATCTCTATTGTGGCAATCAGCTGACCCCTTTTCAGCTGGCCCAGATCGCTCAGTGGGCAGAAAACACATACTTCGGCAAGCCCTGTGGCGTGCTGGATCAGATGGCCTGCGCCACCGGCGGCGTTATCGCCGTAGACTTTCGCGACCACGACCGGCCCCAGGTCCGCCATGTGGAATTCGATCTATACGGAGCCGGGTACGCCCTGTGCATCGTGGATACCGGCCAGAGCCACGCCGATTTGAAGGAAGATTTTGCAGCCATTCCCAGGGAGATGCGCGCCGTGGCAGCCTGCTTTGGCAAGGAGTTTCTCTCCCAGGTATCCTTTGCCGACTTCTACGCCCATATCCCGGAGATCCGCCGCCGCTGCGGCGATCGGGCAGTGCTCCGGGCCATCCATTTTTTTACGGAGGACGCCCTGGTGGGCCGGCAGCTCCAGGCGATTTCCCAAGGAGATGCTGATAGCTTCCTCTCCCTGGTCTCCCAGTCCGGCCGCTCCTCCTATATGTATCTGCAAAATGTCTCCACCTACCGCGATCCCCGCCGTCAGGACATGGCCGTCCTGCTGGCGATTGCCGAGCAGCTGCTGGAGGGACGCGGCGCCTGCCGTGTCCACGGAGGCGGATTCGCAGGGGCGATTCAAGCCTTTGTGCCTCTGGATATGGTGGACACCTTCCGCCCCGCCATAGAGCAGGTGGCCGGGGAGGGCTCCTGCCATGTCCTCTCCTTTCGGGGCGCAGGCGCCTGCTGTCTCATCGATTGAAACCGCATAAGGAGGACTCCTCATGGACCGCTATATCGATCTTCTGGTCTCCTATGGCCTGGAAAAGCATCTGATCGAACCGGAAGACGCCGTCTGGTGCCGCAACACCCTGCTGGAACTTCTGCAAAAGCCGGATTATGTTCCCGGCCCCCCGCCGCCCGCCGTGCCCCTGGTAAAGATCTTGACCGCCCTCACAGACGACGCCGTGGCCCGGGGGCTCTGTACCGATGATATTACCAGCCGGGATCTGTTCGACACCCGCCTTATGGGTGCTCTAACGCCCCGTCCCAGCCAGGTGCACCGGCAGTTCTTCGATTTGTATGCCCAGTCCCCCCAAGCAGCCACCGACTGGTACTATGCCTTCAGCTGCGACACCAACTACATCCGCCGCTACCGCATCGCCCGGGACCTTCGCTGGCAGGCCGGCACCCCCTACGGCACGCTG
>CALWYD010000043.1 GCA_944385675.1 uncultured Oscillospiraceae bacterium | reverse complement strand
CAAAGACTAGTCAGTATACGTCTGTTAGAATAGCATACTTATTTGAGTGGAGCAATGCTGACGAATCACTTATGGAAAAAAGCAAAAAATGACTCGATTTATCACCTAGTCCATGAACTTTCTTCATTTCAGCCGGCATCGGGTATACACAAATTCGATTACGGCCTCTTTGGGGATCCGCCACACCCGCCCGTTCCGGAAGGCCTTCAGCTCTCCGGAGCCCAAAAGGGCATAGAGGGCGTTCTTCCCCATTTTCAATGCCTCACAGGCCTCCTCGGCTGTGAGCAGATCATCGTACTGTTCCAGCATCCCAAAACTCCTTTCCGCGGTTCGGGCAATCCCAAACGGTACACACGGGGCACTGACAACACGACGGACAGCCCGAGGGTTTCGGCTGATTCCGTCCCCGGTGTCTGCTCTGGTTCTCAAAGGCCCCCGCGTTTTTCAGCTCCTGTACGACGGCCGGCTCCGTCCGGTTCAGCTCCAGCGCCAGCTCTGAAATTCCCGCACCGGATTCAAAATCACGGAGCAGCTTCTCACGCTCCTCTTTGCTCCAGTACTGTCCGGAGCGTACACAGGGCCGCTCCCCGCTCCGCAGGGCGGCCAGCTCCTCTTCTCGCTTTGTCATGGTTGATTCAACCTCCTTTTTATGGATTTACTGATATGTTGGTTGATTTGGCCTTACCAAAGCGTAAATTTACCTCTTTTGGATTGGATATTATCTCTATGAATGACCCCGAGGCCATCGGGGTGACAAAACTATGGAGGTAATATCTATGGAAGAACTGAGAACCTGCGGCCTGTGCCACGCCCGCCATCCGGCGGAGGAACTCCACGCCTTTGACAGCCTGGAGCTGTGCGAGACCTGCTTCCACGAGCGGACGGTCCTCTGCAGCTTCTGCGGGGAGCGCATCTGGGCCCACGACAACGTGGGCAGCGAATCGGTGCCCCTGTGCCAGAGCTGCTTTGACGACCACTACACTCACTGCTGCCGCTGCGGCGCCCTGCTCCGCGAATCTCAGGCCTGCTACGAGGACTGGGACGAGTACGACGAGTCCCCCTACTGCCCGGATTGCTTTGACAGCCGCCGGGAGGTCCCCATCCGGGACTACTACTACAAGCCCGAGCCCCTGTTCTACGGAGAGGGCCCCCGCTATTTTGGCGTGGAGCTGGAGATCGACGGCGGCGGCGAGGACCGCTCCAACGCCAGCGCCCTGCTGAACCTGGTCAACCGGAACGGGGAATATCTGTACATCAAGCACGACGGCTCTCTGGACGACGGCCTGGAGTTGGTGACCCACCCCATGAGCCTGGAGTTTCAGCTTCGGCAGATGCCCCGGGAGGCTCTGTGCCGGAAGGCAGTGTCCCTGGGGTACCAGAGCCACCGGGCCCACACCTGTGGTCTCCATGTTCATGTCAGCCGCCGGGCCTTTGGCGAAGAGGAGTGGGAGCAGGACCGCGCCCTGGCCCGGGTCCTCTACTTCTTCGAGCGCCACTGGGAGGAGATGCTGAAATTCTCCCGCCGGACTTCCCGGCAGCTGGAGCGCTGGGCCGCCCGTTACAGCTACAAGGAACAGCCCATGGACATTCTGGACCACGCCAAGAAGGGGTGCCACGGTGGGCGCTACACCTGCGTCAATCTCCAGAACCCCACCACCGTGGAGTTTCGTATGTTCCGGGGGACCTTAAAAGTGAATACCATCCTGGCCACGCTGCAGATGATCGACCGCATCTGTGACGTGGCCATCTTTTTGTCCGATGACGAACTGAAATCCATGGCCTGGACCACCTTTGTGGCCGGCATCCAACCGGAGCGCTATCCCCAGCTGGTGCAGTACCTGAAGGAGCGGCGGCTCTATATCAATGACCCGGTAGAAGGGGAGGTGGAGGCCTGATGTGCTGTCTCTTCGGACTGATGGACTATGGAAACGCCCTGAGCCCCCGGCAGAGGACCCGGCTGGTGGGTGTGCTGGCCCGGGAGAGTGAAGCCCGGGGCACCGATGCCGCCGGAATTGTCTACAACTCCGGTGGAAAGATGCATATCTGCAAGCAGCCCGGTCCCGCTCGTAAACTCCGGTTCTCTCTCCCCATGGACGCCCGGGTGGTGATGGGGCATACCCGTATGGCTACCCAGGGGAGTGCTGCACAGAATCAAAACAACCACCCCTTTTCCGGCAAGGCTGGCAAGACCCGCTTTGCTCTGGCCCACAACGGGGTACTTTACAATGACCAGCTGCTCCGCTTCCAGTATGGATTGCCGGATACCCCGATTGAGACTGACAGCTATGTGGCAGTCCAGCTTCTGGAACAGCAAAAAGCCCTCACACCGTCCAGCCTGAAACAGATGGCTGAGGCGGTGGAGGGCTCATTTGTCTTTACGGTATTGAGTCAGCGGAATGGCCTCTGGTTTGTACGGGGAGACAATCCCTTGTGCCTGTTGTTCTTCCCGCGGCTGAACCTGTTTCTCTATGCCTCTACGGAGGCCATTTTAAAGAAGGCCGTGAAAAGAACCTGGCTGCGGGCTGAGTTTGCTCAGGAAATTCTGGTACAGGAGGGGGATATTCTCCGGGTAGACCAGAAGGGCC
>CALWYD010000042.1 GCA_944385675.1 uncultured Oscillospiraceae bacterium | reverse complement strand
TGCGGGCCATTGACCGGGAGCGGGCTTTGGAAGCCCCGGAGCGCATCCAAAAAGTGGTGGAATATACCCTGGAGCACTTTGACCAGCAAACCAAACGCAATAGCTTCTACTCCCTGAAGGGCCAGCGGGTGGCGGGCTTCAACTCCATCTTCGCGGTCAGCTCCATCCCCATGGCCATGAAATACTATACCGAGTTCCAGCGGCAGCTGAAGGAGTCCGGGCGGGAACTGACCGTTGCCACCATCTTCAGCTTTGCCGCCAACGAGGACGACCCGGAGGATGTATTGGCGGAGGAGGCCTTTGAGACGGACGCCCTGGACCAGACCTCCCGGGACTTTTTGGACGCCGCCATCCAGGACTATAACCAGGCCTTCCACACCAACTTTGACACCTCCTCGGACAAGTTCCAGAACTACTACAAGGACCTGTCCATGCGGATGAAGAACCGGGAAGTGGACCTGCTCATCGTGGTCAACATGTTCCTCACGGGCTTTGACGCCACCACGCTGAATACCCTCTGGGTAGATAAGAACCTGAAAATGCACGGGCTCATCCAGGCCTATTCCCGGACCAACCGAATCCTGAACTCTGTCAAGACCTTTGGAAACATCGTCTGCTTCCGCAACCTGCAAAAGGCCACCGATGAGGCCATTGCCCTGTTCGGAGATAAGGAGGCCAGCGGCATCGTCAAACTGCGGGATTTTGATTCCTACTACAACGGCTATGAGGACGGAAAGCGCACTGTCCCCGGGTACAGCGACCTGGTGGACCAGCTGATCCAGGAGTTCCCCGTGGGGGAGCCCATCCAGGGGGAGCAGAGACAGAAGGACTTCATCAAGCTCTACGGCAGCATTCTCCGATTGAAAAATGTGCTGACCGCCTTTGACGAGTTCCAGGGCAAGGAAATTTTGCCGGAGCGGGTCTTTCAGGACTACCAAAGCGCTTATCTGGACCTGTACCAGCAATATCGGCCCCAACTGGATAACAGCAAGGAGAACATCAATGACGATATCGTCTTTGAGATGGAACTCATCCGGCAGGTAGATATCAACATCGACTATATCTTAATGCTGGTGGCACAGTATCATCAGTCTAACTGCAAGGACAAGGAGATATTGGTGCAAATCGACAAGGCCATTGACTCCAGCATCCAGCTGAGAAGCAAAAAGGAACTGATCCACGACTTCATTGCTACTATCACCCCGGCTACGGAGGTGGACCGGGACTGGCGGAAGTTCGTCCAGCACCAAAAGGAAGCGGACCTGGAGGAGATCATCACACAAGAGCGGCTCAAACCAGAAGAGACAAAACGGTTCATTGACCACTCCTTCCGGGACGGAGAACTGAAAACATCCGGGATGGAATTTGACCGGATCATGCCCCCTGTCTCCCGCTTCGGAGGCGGAAATCGGGCCGCAAAAAAACAGGGCATCATCACCCGCATCATGCAGTTCTTTGAAAAGTATACCGGGGTGGCGTGAGATGTTGAAGGATATGCAATAATGTCTTATCATATACAGGAGCCAAACGATAGAATCAGGGGAGGTGGCTCAGGTAATGCGTCCTAGATTTGGAATGTGTCCCAATTGTGGGAGCCAAGTGACCATTTGGGGCAACCGCTGGAAATGCGGCTGGTGCGGACGGGGCGGCCTGCTGAACCCAGAAAATGCAACTGTGACGGTGTCAATTTCTTGGGTGCACCAGGTTGACCTGGTGAAGACTTGGACCGAGTTGAAAAATGCTCTGAAAGGGATGTGCCCGAAGCCTGGAGACAGTATGTTTGGAGACCTGGGCAAGGTGATGTTCCATGAGATTGCCCGGGGCATTGGACGGGCAAAGCAGGGCCCTCAACGGGAAGAGCGGCTCCGGGCGCTGGCGCGGTTTCTTCGGGACGTCCCGGGACTTGGGGAAATGGCGACTCTTTCCAAGATTCAGGCCGATGAGACGCTGTTTCAGGATGTTGCCGGTCTGTCCGAGCAGGTCTGTGGGACGTTCTGGGAGCGGCTGATCTCTGTCCTGCCGGTACGGGCTTACTATGACAATGAGGGCCCGGCAGCGGACAGTCTGTCCGATCTGTTCCTGATTTTAGGCCAGCTGTATGAGTATTGCAGCGGGACAGAGGACGACAATGGGGGCCAGAAGCGCAAATGGGAGCTGCAGGACGCCTTCACCGTCCATTGGGGACATTACATCAAAACCCATCCGGATGGCACCCGGGCAAAGCGCCTTTTGAGCCGGGGAGAGCTCCCCCGAGGAGAGGACATCTGCCGGGAAATCCTGATCGCAGACTATGCCAGACAGTTGAAGGAATGCGGAATCGAGGATATGGAGGAGTATTACTCCTGGAAGCAAATCGTAGCAGCAGTGCTGGAGCAGGATGGGTTGCTGGGCATCGCCATGTGGCGGACCCTCCTGGACACCGCCCAGCCATGTCTGCGGGAGAACGAGGGCATAGCCAGCAACCTCCTTCCCAACCTGATTGAGCGGGAGTGGCTGTACGACGGAGACCAGGCGCATTTGACGCCATTTCTGCGTGCGCTGGAGGAGGAACGGTTTGCCCGGCAGGTCTTCCAGAGCGCCTGTGTAGACATGTTACAGGTTGACCTCTTGCGCGCCTGCAATCGGCTGGAAAGTATGGCGCTGGGGACGCACCTGCTGGACCTGCTGAAAAGCAGCCCCTTCCCCAGGGAGAAGTGGCGGTTCCCGCTGGAACATTATGAGCGGGCCCTTCAGAAAGGGCTGGTTCTGCGGGGCAGAAGGAACTCTGTCAGGGCAGCAGGGAGAACGGAGAACGGTCAGTCAGACGATGGAACCGAGTATTCTTTCTGTATGGTGCAGATAGAAGGAATTCCCCGTCCGCTGGCCTATCTTGCCGGAGACTTATCCCTCCAGGTTGGGGATGATGTGGAGGTGCCCGTGGGACGGGATAACACGCTGAAGCCGGGCAAGGTGCTCCAGGTACAGGAATATACCAGAGCCACGGCCCCATGGCCCCCTGAACAAACTAAATCTGTGCTCAGAATTTTATAGGGCGAACCGATCAGGCCGGGTAGACCAATCATCTATCCGGCCCTTTCTCTTGACATCAAATCAACAAATCGGGCAAAAAATCGTCTTTTGCCAGGCTGGACATATCAGGCCCTCCAAAGCTGAGAAAACCATAAAACGCCCGCTCGAAGCTGTAATCTCATCAGTCCAGATAATTGGATATCCCTTTACTATGCGGGAGCCACCAGCCATAAAACTATCATGATTTATATTTTAAAAATAGAAAATCTGAGACAATTTCGCAGAAATGCAGTGGGGGGAATATAGGAATATACCTAATGCAGAAAGTTGAAATCATCTTTCCATTTCTACTATTTAATAGAGGGGGCCGACAATCCACCTGTGACCAGACTTTACAGGAATATGAATGCCCCGCAATGGGCAGGGCAGGTTATCAAGATTTGCTCTATTGAGATTGTAATCAAGTGAGAAAATCAACCTCAAATCCTGCGCCCAGCGGGCCGGGAGTATCCGTATATGGAGACAGGTCCCCGCTCCGAAAATTCTCAAAAACTCTAATTAAATGTTTAGCTGTTCGTAAAGGTATACCTTTCAGGACACGGGAAACTCACAGCAAACAATTGTCCGTAAAACTCGAAAATCTATTTACAAATATATTCGCAAATAGATTGACTTTTGCGAATAATTTTGATAAAATAAAAGCACCTCATCAGGAAGGTGTTGCAGATGGAAAGTCGTACCTATTACTATGCCAGAGTGTCCAGTAAGGAGCAGAAGCTTGACCGCCAAATTGCCGCATTCAAGGCCCTTGGCGCTCAGGAGCGAGAAATCATCACCGATAAAGAAAGCGGCAAAGACTTCGAGCGGGCAGGGTATCAGGCGCTGAAACACGCCATGTTGAGACGAGGGGATACCCTGGTAATTAAATCCCTTGACCGATTAAGCCGAAACAAGTGCGATATCAAAAATGAGCTGCAATATTTCAGGGACAACGGTATCCGCTTAAAGGTGATTGACCTGCCCACCACCATGATGGATTTGCCAAAAGGTCAGGAATGGGTATTTGAAATGGTCAATAATATCCTGATTGAAGTGCTGGGCACCATTGCGGAACAGGAGCGGACCAGCATCAAGCGTCGGCAGGCCGAGGGTATCCAGGCGGCAAAAGCGAAAGGGAAGAAGCTGGGTAGACCAGCTATCACTTTTCCTGCTAACTGGAACGAAGTCTATTCTATGTGGCGAGCGGGTCAAATCACCGCCAAGGAAGCTATGGCGCGTACAGGGACTAAGCGGACCAGTTTTTACAAATTGGCCGGGATGATGCAATCTTGACATTTCCCGAATATTGCCGTAAACTTAAAAAAGCCGGACTATAAATGCTGACTATCTGATAGTAAACAAAAAATTATGAGAAGGCCATTCCCTCAAAAAAAGTGTTGTCTTATGCGGATTTCTGTGTGATTTTCAGAATCTTGGCATCGACAACGAGATGGGCTACTCCAACAAGGTGCTGGACTTGATCGAGCACATGTACAGCGTGGACCACAAGTAAACAGCCCCCTTCCAGGGACGCCGCGGTATGCGGCGTCCCTTTTTTGTCCCAAGGACTGCGTCCTTGTATCGGCGCCCCCCTGGCGGGGGAGCTGGCCCGCAGGGCCGGAGGGGGTGGCCGGGCAAGGGCCGGGGCCCTTGCATCACGCCAAGTTTCGCCTGGCGGCGACCTACTTTCTGTGCGCACAGAAAGTCACCAAAAGCCAAAGGCTCCGCCTTTGGGGAACGAGTTTTTCCCGACCCCATTTCTTTTGACAGCGCCAAAAGAAACGGTGTCGGACCGCCAAAGAAAAGCGCTTCGCTGGTCCTTCGGTGCATCCCTCTATGGACCGGCGCACGAGGTCAGGATACACGAAGCAACCCCTTCCGCTGCCGCTTCATAGCACCATGTTTCAATATTTGCATCCCAATAACTGCGCCTTGTCTGTCTTGCTTTCGTAACAGGCGTGCCCTGTGGGCGTGGCGCTTTGCCTCAACTGTCTGCTGGGCACTAAGCCCCAGCGGCCCATGGTGGAGCGCCAGGCCCAGCCCAGCTTGCAGTAGGCGCGCATCGTGGGCCCGGCCCAGTCCCACGATCGCCAGCGCAGCGGCAGCGGAAAGCGGCGCTTTGTGTTTCAGTTTACCCCAACGCCGGACGGGGTGGGGCGCAGTCCTTATCCTGCTCTCCCGTAAAAACGGGGGTCCTTAGGGGGTAAGGGCCCTATGGAGCCCGGCCGCCCTTTGGGCCGGCGCTCCATCCGGGCCCGTCCCCCTGAGCGCGTTTTTGGT
>CALWYD010000041.1 GCA_944385675.1 uncultured Oscillospiraceae bacterium | reverse complement strand
TGGTGGAGATAAGCGGGATCGAACCGCTGACCTCTTGAATGCCATTCAAGCGCTCTCCCAGCTGAGCTATACCCCCGATTATTTGCAGCCCTATACCTCAGAGCCGTAGCTTATTATAACAGATTCTTCCCTGTTGTCAAGCAAAACCTTTGCTTCGCCCCAACTTCCCCGGCCGGACCCTTGAGGGTCCGGCCGGGCGTTTTATTCAGCGTGTCTCTTGCAAGATATCCCTGGAAAATGCCTCTACCTGCTCCCGCGTAGTAGCCCAGCTGGTGCAAAATCGTACGGCACAGTGCTCCTCATCTACCCGTTGGTAATAGGAAAAGCTGTACTTTTCCCCCAGCTTTCCCAGAGCTTTATCCGGCAGAACCGCAAAAATCAGGTTGGTACAACTCTTCACCATCAAAGGACAGCCCGCTTGCTCCAGACCGTCTCTCAAAATATCCGCCATCTCATCGGCATGGCGGGCCAGGCGCAGGTACAGGCCATCCTCAAACAAAGCCAAAAACTGCTCTCCCAGCAATCTTCCTTTCGCCAGCATACCACCCCGTTGCTTGATCAAATAACGAAAATCCTCCTTCAAGCGGGAGTTCGTGATTACCACCGCCTCCCCAAACAGAGCTCCTTGTTTGGTGCCGCCGATGTAAAACACATCGCACAGGCGGGCAATATCCGGAAGAGACAGTGTATTATCTGCAGCCGCCAGACCATAACCCAGTCTGGCCCCGTCCAGATAGAGCAGCAGTCCCCGGGTCCGGCATGTGGCTGACAGCTCCTCCAGCTCCTTTAGAGAGTAGAGAGTGCCCAGCTCCGTGGGGTTGGAGATATACACCATCCCCGGCTTCACGGTGTGCTCCCTTGTGGGATCCTCCTGGTGGGCACACCAGAGCTGCTCCACTTGCCGGGCGCTCAGCTTCCCATCGTGGTTGGGCACAGTAAGTACTTTATGGCCACAGGCCTCGATTGCCCCCGTCTCATGGCCGCTGATGTGGGCAGTATCCGTGGCCACAACCCCCTGATGGGGCCGCAGTGCCGCCGCAATCACCGTCAAATTTGCCTGAGTTCCCCCCATCAGAAAGTGAACCTCCGCTCCCGGTGCCTGACACTGGGCCAGAATCATTTCTCTGGCCTGACGGCAAAAGCGATCCTCTCCATAGCCCTCTGTCTGTTCAAAATTTGTCTGGGCCAGCTTGTCCAGTATCGCAGGATGGGCTCCTTCAGCATAGTCGCAGTAAAATCGGATCATGGCTTCTCCCTCCGCCTCCCTGAAGTAAAAAATTGCTGTAAGCTCCTTCGGCTTACAGCAGTCGGTTGAGATAAGCAGAAGTAATCCCTTACCCGGATAACGCCGGTTCGGCACACTTCCAACTTACCACTTCAGGGCCATATGCCTAAGTCCATATTCCCGGCCGTCATCCGAAGCAGCTATCACACTGACCTATATTCTACATTCTTGGAAAGGTGATGTCAATTACAGCCGCAAAATGTGCTCCCTGCCGGAGACAGGCGGACAAAATCCTTCTTTATTCCTTTTTCCCATTCCCCAACACGTTCCGAAAAAAATTTTGATTTACATAAAAGAGGCGGGGCAACTGCCCCGCCTCTCTCTCAGTAAGGTTTAATTCAGCCCAGTTCCTGATACAGGAAGGTAACGGCCTGGGCACGGGAGACAGGCGCCTCAGGGCTGAAGCTGTTGCCTCCGGTACCGGCTGTAATGCCGCCGTCCACCGCCCAGGCTACAGCATCCGCAAAATAGGCGTCCTCCGCTACATCCCCAAAGCTGCCGCCTGCTACTACCGGAGAGCCGGCCGCCCGCCACTGGAAGGTGACGGCCTGAGCGCGAGTCACCGAAGCATTGGGACTGAAGGTGTCTGCCCCGGTGCCCGCCGTAATTCCCTTCTGCACGGCCCACAGCACCGCATGGTAGTAGTAGTCACTCTCACTCACATCGGTAAAGGGATTGCTTCCCCCTACCTGGGGAGAGCCATAGGCACGCCACAGGAAGGTCACCATCTGGGCGCGGGAAACGGTTACATTGGGACTGAAGGTAGTGTCGCCCGTGCCGCTGGTGACGCCATTCTTCACCGCCCACAGCACAGCTTTATAATAGTAGTCGCTCTCAGTCACATCGGAGAAGGGGTTATCCTGGGAAATAGTTGCAAACGCTGCAATGATGCGCACATCTTCCCCCGGCATGGTGAAGGTGTACTTCCCATCGCTGCGCTGGGTCACAGACACACCCTTGCCCGAGACAGTCTCCACCTGAATGCTACCCAGCTCATATCCGTAATCCGGCGAGGCGGTTATGGTTACCTGTGTTCCTTGAGAGGCCCGCGTATAGCTCACCGTGATAGTTCCATGCTCCACGCTGCCGGAAGAGACGCGGTAGGTGCTGGTACTGCCGCTGGAGCTGTCACTACTGGAGCTGACAGCATAGAACGCTGCTGTAACCGTCTGGTTCCCGTCCATGGTCACCGTTACTGTCTCATTATAGCTCTGGATACCGTTCACGGTCCAGGAGTGGAAGCTGTATCCGGAGCTGCGCTTGGCACGAAGTACCACGGTCTCCCCTTCCAGGAACCTGGTTCCGGAGGAGATGGGATATTCTGTCCCGTTGATTACCTGAACCACGCTGCCCCCGCCGATAATATTGATGTTCAACGTATACAGCGCAGCGTTGGCCCCCCACTGGGCGATGAGTGTGGTATCAGCCGCAGGCGTAAAGGTTGCACCGGCAACATAGAGGTTCTGGTTATCCTGCCACCCCAGGAAGGTATAGTCCGGTCTCTGGTTTGCCTCCGGCAATTCCATAGACTGGCCCTTGACTACGGGCACCACCTCATCAGCAGTCTGTCCGTCCATATAACGGAGGGTGACATAGTAGTAGTCCGTTCCGCTGCTGTCCAGTTTAGCCTTATCTGCAGCGGTGAGGGTATAGGAGATGCTCTGGACGTAGGACGGGACGTTGTTTCCGGTGACTTCCACCTCTGCGGTCAGAACTCCGGTTTGCAGTGCCGTCTCGGCGTTCACGGCCATCAGGTACACGCCGTCGGTATTGACAGTGGCTCCCTCCACCTGGGCCGTTACCCCTGCATAGGCCTCATTGACCACCGGCATCACGGCCAGGACAGGATAATTCTGGGGAGCACTGGTTGTATTCCAGCCGTACTGAGTCTTAGCAGCGTTAAATTCATCCTCGCTGGTCAGGAGAACTGTGTCCACCCGATCCACCGCAGCAGGGATGACCATCTGATAATCAGCTTCCTCCAGGGAAACAGCGGCGCCTCCATTGGGCGTATAAGTACCGCTGACGGTTACCGTGATGGTCTGGGCGGCAGAGGTATCCACCGTGACAGTGCCTACCTTCTCGGAAATGCCTCCGCCAATCAGAGTATCGCTGTTGGAAGATACGTAGGCACCATTTTGAACGCTGAGGCTCAAGGTGCCCGGGTTCAGGGCGCTGCCGTCAGTGGTAAGGAGATAGACGTCCAGGGTGCTGACATCCACCGGCACCAGGGACAGCAGGTAGTTAATCCCGGAGGCATCATCGCCCGGCTGAATTACGGTGCCCGTAGAACCGAAGGTCTTGACCTGACCGGTTCCCCGCTGAACCACGTTGGTGACGCTGGTGTCGGCGCTCTCCATCAGCACATCCCCCGCGCCGTTGTGTACCACAGAGGCGAACGTGCCGCGGATGAAGAGGGTCTGCCCCTCCGCCAGATCGTCCGTCACGGTCAGGTTGACTTTGGCCAGGATGGGGTTCAGGTCGCCCTCATCCCGCTCCACATGGACGTCACCGCCGTCGGTGATGACGTTGACGCTGGGCTGAGCCGAAGTGGTCTGATCCACAACTGTAATATCGCCGTTGGAGCTGACCAAATTCACATCGGAGCTGCTGTCGGTAATGTAAGCCTTATTGGTGGTTCCGGCCGTCAGGCTGGCCACCTTGCCGGCTCCGCTGTAAAGCGTAGCAGTCGTGCCGGAGACTGTGGGGCCCACATCGTTTCCGTTGGGGTTCTGGGTGGAGCCGATTGTCACCGAGGTTCCGGCCCGCACAGCCTGGCCGGTTCCGGTGGCCACATTGCCCGCCGCCACGCTGCGGATGGCCACGGAGGTGCCGGCGCTCACGCTGCCGATGGTGCCGCTGTTCCCATTGTACTGGGCCACATCGTCATTGGTGGTGTCGCTCTGGCCAATGACAATGGCGCCGGTGGTTGTGGTCAGGCTGCTGATCTGGCCCTGACCCACATTGCGGTAGACATTGATGCTGACGCCCTGGATATCGCCGATACTGCCGCTGTTGCCCTCCTGTCCGTTGGCGTTGGCAGCGGTCTTGTCTTTGGCGCCCACGGTAACGGTGTTGGTGTCAGAGGTCACATCGCCGATGGTTCCTTCGTTGGCGTAAATGTTAATGGCCCCTCCGCCGTGAATGGTACTCAGCTGGACGCTGCCGTTATAGATGTTGGCTCCCCCTGCGGTCTCCACGGCACCCACCGGCCCAAGGTTGAGCGCTGCGGCGGCGCCGATGGTCACGGTGCTGCCGGCATCTACAACGCCCACACTGCCGTACGCGCCGTTTACAATGGCGACGGTCCTGCCGGCCGTTACGCTGGCCACAGTCCCCTGGCTGGGGCAGGCGGCAGAGCCGATGGTTACGGAAGTGCCGGCCTCAACCGCCCCTGCTGTCACGCCCTGGGCAGCATAGATGGTGACGGAACCGGCGGTGGAGGTAATGTTCCCCACATCTCCCGTATTGGGTGCAGTCGCAGCGCCCACAGCAACATTGCCGCCCGCATTAATGGTGCCCATGTCTGTCTGGCTGTATAGGGTGACTGTGGTACCGGCCTGCACGGGTCCCAAGGTGTTCTGGTTAAAGTAGGCCGCTTTTCCGATGGTCACGGTGGTGCCGGCCTGGATGAGCTGGCCCGCCTCCGCAGCCACCCTGCCGGCATCGCTGGTGCCGTAGATGGCCACAGAGGTGCCCGCATCGATGCTGCCCACAGTGCCGGAGTTGGTGTTGTACTCCACATAGTTGGCATTGTCCTGGCCCACAGCCACACTGGACGTGGTGCTTGTCAGGTTCCCCACGGTGCCTGCATTGCGCTTGACGGCCACCGCACCATAGGCGGTGAGGTCGCCCAAGGCGCCCTCGTTGCCCACATAGGCCCCGGAGCCGTTGTTGCTCTCGCTCTTGCTGTCCGCACCCACTGTGATGCTGCCCGCCGTGGAGGTGATGCTCCCCATGGAGCCGCCGGCTGCATTGGCGTAAACGGTCACGTTGCCGCCGGCCTCAATGGCGCCCACAGAGCCGTTTCCGCCGTTGTAGACGGTGACGGTGGTGCCCGCCTGAACGGCGCCAACCTGGTTCTGGTTCAGCATGGCGGCCCCGTTCAGCACGGTATTGGTTCCGATGGTCACAGAGGTTCCTGCGGTCACTGTCTCGTCGGCCTCAGCAGCTACCTTGCCGGCACTGCCCAGCCCATAGATGGCCACAGAGGTTTCGGCGCTGACGCTGCCGATGGTACCGGAGTTGGTGTTGTACTCCCCATAGCTGGCGCTGTTCTGGCCAATGGCCACAGAGCCGGTCAGAGATTCCACATCCCCTATGGCGCCGGTGTTGCGGTACACGGAGACATTGCCGGCGGCTGTGATGCTTTGGATGCTGCCGCCCTGGTTGCCGATCTGGTCGCCGGCCGTGTCCGCGTTTTTATTACCGCCGCCCACGTTCACTGCCCCGGTCTGGGAGACCACCTCTCCCACTAAGCCGGTATTGGCGTAGATATTGACCCCGGCGGTGTTGGTCACAGTGCCCAGGGTTCCGTAGTTATAGATATTCAGTCCGGAGGAGGCGTCCGCCGTCACGCTGTTCACCGTGGCGCCCGCCAGGATGTAGAGCTGGGTACTGCCCGAGGTAGCAGGCAGCACCAGATCACCCACGTCGCCGGCCAGCTGGGCCCCCTGAATAGTGCCGTAATCCCCCAGCCCCTGGGAATTGGAAATGGAAATGGAGCCGGTGATGGTGCGGTTGGGGTCGCTCTGGCAGCCAACCACGGTGCCCACATAGAGCAGGTTGTCCGGATCGGTGCCCGGCAGGCTGGCGGCGGACGTGTCGTTCCCTTCCATTGTCAGGACTAAGTTACTGCTCAAAAGGCTGTAGTTGAGCATCTTACCCACTACGCCGCCCACATTGGCCGCAGTGGCTCCCGCCGCCACAGTTACATTTGAGATGGTACCTGTCACCTTGTTGCCCCGCAGGTACAGGCCCGGGCCCAGGTAGGAGGTGCCCAGGATACCGCCGAAGTTGCCCGATCCGGAGGTGACAGTACCGCTGAGGGTGCCGGAGAACGTACAGTCTGTCAGGTAGAGGGGCAGGCCGTCGCCGTTATTCAGCACACTTGTGCCGTCCATGTAAACAGCGCCCACAATACCGGCGGAACCCCGCTCCCCGTCCAGATTCCCGCTGATGGAACCGGAGAAGGTACAGTTGGTCACAAGACTGGTGGTTTCCGCCCCCTTCTTGGTGTCCACAATCCGCAGATTGGACACAATGCCGGCGGCACGGTGGGCGCTGGCATAGATGGAGGAATTTGAGGAGCAGCTGTCAATGACCACGCTGCCCGCCCGGCCGGCAATGGCCGCGGAACCGGAGACGCCGTTTACCTCGCCCCCCAGAACCCGAACATTATAGAAGGCCGTATTGACCGCATATGCCGCTACGGCCCCCATCTGTTCGATTACGTCAGTGGCCACAGTCTGGGTAATATGGGGAGCTTCAATGACCAGGTTCTCTACAATGGCGGTAAAAACCTTGTCATAGCTGACCCCGGAGACATAGTCTGTAAAGACTGTGCCGGCGCTGTCCCCTATGTAGCTGCCCTTGGTAAAGTAGAACAGAGGCCTGTCCATACCGGTAATGGAATAACCCCCGCCATTATACACGCCGCCGAAATTGGCGGTAATGTAGCCGGTACCCTTGTCAAATTGACTGGCCGCAGAGAGGTCTAAATCGGTCATCTGCTGATAATAGTAGACCTGACGATCCCCTTCCGGCTGAGTCCCGTTCCAGTATTCAATGTAATTGATGTAGTAGAGGTCGTCCCCATTCCAAATTTGGAACGGGTCGTCCTTTGTACCGCTTCCACTCAGGTAAGCGATGGCGTCGCTGAGTGTGACGTCTGTGTAAGCATCCGGAGACGATAGGACATCCTCCTCTGCCAACACCACCGTGGGTAAAAGGGACATCAGCATGGAAACAATCAAAAACGATGCCAAAAGTCTCTTTCTCACTGTTTTTGTCCTCCTCTTTTCCTGTATATATTATCCTGCCTCTTGGCAGGGTTACGACCAGTCACCATACCGGTGGATTTTCTCCAACTGGCTCTCCTTCTTCCAGTGGCACAAGAAGGGGCACCCCAGCAGCTATTTCACTCCCCACCACACCTCTATTTTTTCACTGTGGCGTTCAACTGATCTTTTCGTACAATCTGTAAGCCCCACTATACGCATTCCGCCCCATGGGACAGCAAACTCTATCTGCAACTATTCCGCTATCCGTGGCCTCAAATTGATACCACTTTTAAGGGAAAAAATAGAAGAAATTACACCATAAAAATTGTACTATTTATTCAACTAAAATGCAAATAGCTCGCAACCTTTTTATTGAGAAATCAGTGGGTTTTAAGCGCATTTTTTGTCGATTATGCTTCTTGTCTTCCTTCTGATTGTTTTAAAAAATTATCCAAAAATTATTCAAAACTGAACCTGCGCATGCCTATGAGTTTCTAAATGAATGAATCCAGGTTTTTCCCCTATTTTTCTTTTCACGTCTAAACATTGCAGATACAAAGACAACGACATACACCATGATTTCAGTTAGATAACCACAGCTGAATTTTTATTGCTGTCTCTATTTCCATTCTCTTTCAATCGTTTCCACTTTTGACCTTGACATTATATCACGTTAAATTCAATTTGTAAACTTATGTAGTGTATAAAAACTACAATTATTGAGATAGTATCAATACAGGGTGATTTTATGGAAAATAAATTTGTAGTTCGTCCCCGCAGACCGCCTTACGGTAAAACTCAAGTTGTGTCAGCCAGATTGCCAGACGACATGGTTCAAGCACTTGATAAGGTGGCAAAGCAAACCGGGCGCACGAGGAACGAATTAATACAGATGTGTATTGATTTTGCTTTAAACAACCTTGAAATAGCCGAACAATAAAAAATCCCCTGAAAAGGCCAAACGGCCAATCCGGGGGATTTTGTCGATTTTTTGATGGGGAGCCTCCAAAAGCCGCCGTCCCCTGTATCCAGGTTCTCCTCTCTTTCCTTTGAGCAGAGACAAGACATGGTATGCTACTATCTCCTCTATATTAACGTGGACTTTTTAGGTATACTTCACGTATAGGCTTCCTTGAGGCCACAGGAAGTAAAGAACATGAAAAAATTACCCACCCAAAAAGTAAAAGCTATCCTTTTGAGTCTTCTGGCAATTGGAGCAATCGGGGGTGTTGCGGGAGCGCTGTCGGAAATAAAACTGTTGTCAGCTGTAGGGTATATACTGTTGATATGCGCAATCGGGTGTCATCTTCTTCTCTATAGATGTCCCCATTGCGGGAAATTTCTTTACAGGAGCAGGGGACAATTCTGCCCTTACTGGGGAAAAAGGTGGCTGAGTAACTTCCTTGTCCACAAACGAATATGTCTTTGCCCTCCACGCTAAAAAATAAAACAGATCCGAACCCGCCCCTTACGGACAAAAAGTTCGGATCTATGCATGTTGGTGGAGATAAGCGGGATCGAACCGCTGACCTCTTGAATGCCATTCAAGCGCTCTCCCAGCTGAGCTATACCCCCATATTCTGCCAAACTAGACACACAGTCTTGTTCAGCGCAAAAAACATGATATCAGAAAGAAGCCCCTTTGTCAATGAAAAAATAAAAAAATTTCGTTTTATGGGAAAACAGACTGAACTCAAGCCGGAATGTCAGAAATTTGCCATACCAGTGCCCGGGCAACCTTCCGCCCTTCCCATATACATAAAGACGCCGCAGTGTTTTACTGCGGCGTCTTTTCATTCTCAATAGAACTTCTTGCGATTCTTGCGGGCAGCCTCAGATTTCTTGCGGCGCTTAACGCTGGGGCTCTCGTAGTGCTCGCGCTTACGCACTTCGGCCAGTACACCGGACTTGGCACAGCTGCGCTTAAAACGCTTGAGCGCGCTCTCCAGAGACTCGTTTTCTCTCACACGGACTTCCGACATTTATATTTCCCTCCCTCCGGCGCGGCGGGGCGTCCCCCGTCCACGTAAGGGCCATTCGTATGGCTTTAACAGTAGTATTATATTCGTTATAGCTTCCGCTGTCAAGTGGGAATTATGAACGGGGTGTAAACCTTATCCTCAAGCCTGGGGCTTAAAAATCAAACTGACCAACTTGCCCTTGACCACAATGGACTTCACCAGGGTCATGCCGGCAGCCAGCTTCTGGATCTTGGGCTCGGCCAGCGCAGCTGCCACCACCTCGTCATCGCCCGCGTCGGCAGGCACCTGAATGTTGGCCTTTACCTTGCCGCTGACCTGCACCGCCATCTGTACTGTCTCGGCCACAGTCTTGCTCTCATCATAACTGGGCCAGGGCTGCAGACATACCTGACCGCCGTAGCCTGCCATCTCCCACAGTTCCTCACACATGTGGGGGGCAAAGGGGGAAAGCATGAGCAACAGCGCTTTCATATCACCCCGGCTGGCTCCGTTGGCATAGAAGTCATTGACCAGGGACATGAGGGTGGCGATGGCAGTATTAAATTTCATGGCCTCGATGTCCTCAGAAACCTTCTTAATGGCCTTGTGTACCGCCGCCTCGTTGGCCTTGGAGTACTCCTCCCCAGTATGCTCCTGGTCGGTAGCCAGGTTCCATACCCGATCCAAGAACCGCTTACAGCCCTTCACTGCATTTGCCGACCAGGCCGCCGCCTTCTCAAAGTCACCAATGAACATGATATAGGTGCGCATGGTGTCTGCGCCGTACTGCTCAATGATATCGTTGGGGTTAACCACGTTTCCTCTGGATTTGGACATTTTTTCTCCGCCCTCACCCAAAATCATGCCGTGGGAGGTGCGCTTGTGGTAAGGCTCCTTGGTGGGCACTACACCGATATCATAGAGGAACTTGTGCCAGAAACGGCTATACAGCAGGTGAAGTGTGGTGTGCTCCATTCCCCCGTTGTACCAATCCACGGGAGACCAGTAATCCAGGGCCTCCTTGGATGCCAACGCCTTATCGTTGTGAGGATCCATGTACCGCAGGAAGTACCAGCTAGATCCGGCCCACTGGGGCATAGTATCCGTCTCCCGCTTAGCCGGGCCGCCGCAGCAGGGGCAGGTGGTATTGACCCAGTCCGTCATCTTAGACAGGGGGCTCTCTCCATCATCGGTGGGTTCATAGGAATCCACGTCCGGCAGCAACAGGGGAAGCTGATCCTCGGGCAAGGGCTGCCAGCCGGACTTGTCGCACCACACCATGGGAATAGGCTCACCCCAGTAGCGCTGGCGGGAGAAGACCCAGTCTCTCAGCTTGTAATTCACCTGGGCATGGCCGATGCCCTTCTCCTCCAGCCACTTGGTGATGACGGGAATGGCATCCTTTACTGTCAGGCCGTTAATAAAATCGGAGTTGACCAGGATACCTGTCTCGTCCTTGGCAGTAAACGCAGCCTTCTGCACGTCTTCACCGCCGGAAACCACCTCAATAATCTCGCAGCCGAACTTCTTGGCAAATTCCCAGTCCCGATCATCGTGGGCAGGGACGGCCATAATGGCTCCGGTGCCATAGGTGGCCAGGACATAGTCGGAAATGAAGATGGGGATCTCTTTGCCGTTGACCGGGTTAATTCCTTTGACCCCGTCCAGGCACACGCCGGTCTTCTCTTTATTGAGTTCGGTGCGCTCCAAATCAGACTTGGAAGCAGCCTCCTTCTGGTAGGCCTCCACCGCTCCCGCATTGGCCAGAAGGCCGCTCTCCTTCCACTTTTTGATTAGGGCATGCTCTGGGGAGAGCACCATATAAGTGGCACCGAAGAGGGTATCCGGCCGGGTGGTATAGACTACAATGTCGTCCCCAGTGGTGGCTTTAAAGGTGACCTCTGCGCCGGTGGAGCGGCCAATCCAGTTCTTCTGCTGGATCTTGACCCGCTCAATAAAATCCAAATCATCCAGGTCATCAATCAGGCGCTGGGCATAGGCAGTAATTTTCAGCATCCACTGACTCTTTTCCTTGCGGATAACAGGAGCGCCGCAGCGCTCGCACACCCCTTCCACCACCTCTTCATTGGCCAGCACACACTTACAGGAGGTACACCAGTTGACAGGCATGGTAGTCTTGTAGGCCAGGCCGTGCTTGTAAAGCTGCAGGAAAATCCACTGGGTCCACTTATAGTAACTGGGGTCTGTGGTGTTCACCACCCGGTCCCAATCAAAAGAGTAGCCCATCATATGCAGCTGCTTGGTGAAATTTTCAATATTATCGTGGGTCACCTTGGCGGGGTGGATGTGGTTTTTAATGGCAAAGTTCTCCGTAGGCAGACCAAAGGCATCAAAACCAATGGGAAAGAGCACATTGTATCCATCCATCCGTCTCTTCCGGGCCACCACATCCATGGCCGTATAGGGCCGGGCGTGGCCCACGTGCAGACCATTGCCCGAGGGATAGGGAAACTCCACCAGAGCGTAGAACTTGGGTTTATCGGTTTTGCCGGTCTGGCAGGCAAAAGTCCGTTCCTCTTTCCAGCGGGTCTGCCACTTCTTCTCAATTTCGGTGAAATTATACTTCACATTTATCACGCTCTCCTGTATTGTTCCGCCGGAATCCGGCTTATCTGCCCTCATACCGAACCTCTCCCGGTGCAGAGCAGCTTGATAGGCGTCAGCCTAAAACGATTCCGTAATATTATACCGGAACACTGCCCTGATTGCAAGATCCGAGGGGAAAATTCCCTCTTCTCTCCCTTTCTTGACGCAGTTGCTCCGCTGTGGTACTATCGTTATAGTCTGGCCGTTATAGCGCATCTTAGACTTTGGACCGCTGCTTGGCACACAGGGAGGTAGAAACGCGGTGAAAATTAAGGTAAAAGTCACCATCTGTTCAGACGATTGGGAACGCTGCTTTGGGGAAGGCCCTTATCAGCTTTTGGCCGGCGTGCAGGAGCTGGGGAGTCTGCGGGCCTCCGCTCAACGTATGGGCATGGCTTATACCAAGGCCTTTTACATTATCAAGCAGGTAGAGGCTGCCTTAAACTGTCCTCTCACCCAGCGCACCATAGGCGGCCGAGGGGGCGGCGGCAGTGTGCTTACCCCGAAAGGGAAGGAGCTGCTGACCCGGTACAACGCCTACCGCACCGCCTGCCTACAGTCGGCCCATGCTCTGTACCAACAGTACTTCTCCGACTTCTTTCCTTCTGAACTTCCGCCTCTCTCCAATCAAGATAAATAAGTGGGAAAGGGGAGATTAAACTTATGAAGTTTGGCTGTGTGATTATGGCAGCAGGGCGCGCAGTGCGCTTTGGAAGCAATAAGCTGCTTCATCCCCTGGCCGGCCGCCCTCTCCTCTCCCACGTTTTGGGTCAACTGCCTAGAGAGCGCTTCCACCGGATTACTGTGGTGGCCAGCACGCCGGAGGTCGCCCGGCTGTGCAGGCAGGAGGGCATCCCATGCCTGTTGTATGAGGGCGGCGCCCAGAGCGATACCATCCGTCTGGGAATTGGGGCTATGGAGGACACAGACGGCTGTATGTTTGTGATGGGAGATCAGCCCCTGTGCTCCAAAGAAAGCATGGAGCGGCTGGCAGACGCCTTTTTGCAGCAACCTCAGGCGGTAGTCCGTCTCTCTTTCCAGGGACACCCCTGCAGCCCGGTTATCTTTCCCCGTCGCTTTTATCCAAATCTTGCGTCTCTGTCCGGAGAGCAGGGGGGAATTGCCGCCGTGCGGAAGCTCAACCCCACCATTTTCCTGGTAGAGGCAGCATCGGAAGCCGAGTTGTGGGACAGCGACACGCCGGAAGATCTGAGCCGAATTGAGGCATACCTAAAGGACACAGGGAGAGACACCCGGTGAGGAGAGGCCTATTTTCCCACGGCGCCAAGACAAAAAGGAGCGGATATGCCCAAGGGCATATCCGCTTCTCTCTTGTGAAGCAAGCTTTCCCGATCTGAATGAAGGCGCTTAGCCATTCCCCTTGCGCAGGGGCAGCAGGAAGGACAGATACTGGTACAGGCCGCGCTTGAGGGCAGGAGAAATGCAGGCCTCCTTGATGGGCTTGGCCAGCTTTTTCAGTTCTCCCTCACAGCAGGCCAGGATCTCCTCGTCAGCCGCCTGGCTGTTCTCCAGCATATGGGCGGTCTCCTCCAGCACCACAGGTTCGGGCGCTACCGCACCGGCCACCACTCTGGCAGGACGGCTGCCGCCGCAACGCAGGGCAAAGTTGATGAGAGGGAAATCAATGGTGGCACGCATGGCGTATTTATAAAATCCGCTGCGCTCTCCCTCCGGGGGCACCGGTGCACGGAAGCGTACCACCAGCACCGGCAGATGTTGGCTGCAGGCCAGGCCGTTGGCCTGGGAATGCCGGGCAATCAGCTCTGCTACGGGGACCCAGCTGCGCTGTCCGTTCTCAACACACTCTGCCTCAGCCTCGTACAGCATCAGTGCCGTCGCCACGTCTGAGTAGTAAATCGCCCTGCAAACAGGGGAGTTGGGAATCTGTAGGCAAACCTTGCCCCCTGTCTTAAAGCACAGGGGCAGGCCGCTGCGCCAATACCGGCTTTGGTTAAAGTAGATACACCGGCGATCCTGCATAATATTGCCGCCCACGGTAGCAATGTTCCGGATCTGAGGGGATGCTGTAGCCCCTGCCGCCTGGGCAATGGCAGGCCACTTCTCTTTCACCAGGTCGTTGACGGAGATGTCGTAAAGCCGCTCTCCGGCGCCCAGGTACAAATATCCCTCTTTCTCCTCGATGCCGTGCAGGTCAGGCACTTCGCTTACAAACACCAGGTCCTGGTCATTCCGGACATGGTTCTTCAAAAGCGGCATAATGTCTGTTCCGCCGCCAATGTACGTCGGGTGTTCCGCCCGCAGAATCTCCTCCATGGTCTTGGCAAGCATATTTACGCCTCCTCCTTCCGGCGGCTGGGCAGGATAATAAACTTATCACACAGGGGCAGGCTGTTCAGTTCCTGTCCGCTGGCATGCCGCACCGCGTTTACAATAGCCGGGGCTACAGGCACCGTGGCCAGCTCACCTACACTCTTGGCGCCGTGGGGGCCGTAAGGATCGTAGCTGTCCACCATATCCACATAGGTCTGAGGCATATCGTCCATCTGGGGGATGCGGTAATGCAACAGATCCGAGGCCTGGGTGCGCCGGCTGCGGGGATTGATCTCCATCCGCTCATACAGGGCGTAGCCTACACCCTGGGCAATGCCGCCCTCCAGCTGTCCGGCAACCGTCATGCGGTTGATGGGAGTTCCCACATCCGCCACTTCGATGATATCCAGCAGCCGGATTGCATTGAGCTTCTTGTGGTACTCTGCCTTCACAAAGCACACGGCGAAGGGGTTGGGGCAGGCCGCCGCCTTGTAGGTTCCGGCACCGATCATTACGCCGCCCTTCAGGTCGAACATAATTTTCCGCGTTGCCTCTTCAAAGCTCAGTTCCAGATCCTCACTGCCGTGAATCTGGTAGCTGTGCTCCTTTTCAACTACCTCGCTGTCGGGGTAGATGTTCTTCAGCTGATCCAGTACCTTCCGCTTCAGATCCTTGCAGGCCAGTTCCACCGAGTTGCCGCAGATGAAGGTCTGGCTGCTGCCAAAGGTACCGGTATTGTACGGTGTGGTCAGGGTATCTGCCGCGGTAATTTTCACGCTGGACAGGGGAATGCCCAGGCACTCCGCCGCAATCTGGCTCTCCATTGTCTCACTGCCCTGGCCGATGTCCGCAGAACCAACCAGCAGCTGCACCGTGGCGTCATCGTTAAGCATTACCACAGCGCCGCTCAGGCCGTCCTTGTTGGAGGGGCCGGAACCATGGCAGCTGAAGGCAATGCCCCAGGCCTGACGGACATCTTCATTGTCCACCAAGGGGGACTTAGCATCAATCTCCGCCTGAATAGCCTGGCAGCGGCGGGCACACTCCTCAATACCGTTGCTGCTGACAGGAATGCTGGCACAGGGGAAGCACTCTCCCACCTGCACGTGGTTCATCAGCCGGAACTCCACAGGATCCATATTCAGAGCCTGGGCCAGGCGGTCCATCAGGATCTCACGGCCAAAGGTCAGCTGGGTGTTGCCATAACCGCGGAAAGCGCCGCCAGTGATGTCGTCTGTATAGACGCTCAGGCCGTCAAAGAAGTAGTTTGGCACGTTGTACTGCAGCTTACGGGAGGCAGCTGCCACAACCGTGGGGGTATGGGTGGTGTAGGGACCTGCGTTGAGGCGGAAGGTGGTGTCAAACAGCTTCAGCTTCCCGTCCTTGCTGGCGCCGATGCGCAGATCCACATCCGAACCGTGACGTACCACAGAGTACAGATCTTCTTCTCTGGTGTAAGACAAATTCACCGGGCGGCCGATCTTCTTAGACATCAGAGCGGCCACGTGCTGGGCATGCAGCTGCTGCCGGGCGCCGAAACCGCCACCTACCATGGGCTTGCTAAAGCGCACGTCCGTCTCCTTCATGCCCAGGATCTCCGCCATAATGCGCCGCTCCTGAAACACAGTCTGGGAGGTGCTGTAAACGGTCAGATGCTTGCCGTCGCTGAAATCACACACACAGCTAGTCAACTCGATAGTGGCGTGCTGCATGGGCTGAGTGACAAAATGATCCTCCAGAATAATGTCGCTCTCGGCCTCTCCCACGGCCCGGTCGCCCTGGGACACCTTCCGGTGCTCGATAATGTTGTCATTTTGCGCAATGTGGGGCTGCAGAGGCTCAGCCTTCTCATTCATTGCCTGGGAGATGGACAGATAGGGCATCAGCTCCTCATACTCCACCTTCACTAGGTCGGCTGCCTCGCGAGCGGCCTGCTCGGTCTCCGCCGCCACACAGGCAATCCGGTCACCCAGCACCTTGGGCTCCATGGTCAGCACCTGCTCGTCCTTCATCAACAGCGGGGAGGGCGGGTTACCGGAGCAGTTAAAGAACTCCTGCGGCACTTCCTCCGGCAGCAGGCACCCCAGATATCCGGGTACCTTCTCCGCCTCGCTTACATCAATGCTCAGTACCTTGGCCCGGGAGTAGGGGCTGCGCACCAATGCCGCATAGGCCATGTTGGGCAGACGGATATCATCCGTGTAAACAGCCTGCCCGGATGCCTTTTTCCAGGACTCCAGCCGGGGTACTTCTTTGTTGACAATTTGATAATTCTTCTCCTCGCTCACGCCCGGTCGCCCTCCTTTCCTTCTGCGTAGCTTGCCACAACCTCTGCAGCCATGGCAATGGCCTGTTCAATCTTTTCATACCCTGTGCACCGGCACAGATTGCCCGACATAGCCTGCCTGACTTCCTCCCGGGTGGGGTGTGGATTGCGATCCAACAGAGCTTTGGCGGCCATAATCATGCCGGGTGTGCAGAATCCGCACTGGATGGCGCCTGCATCCATAAATGCCTGCTGCAGCGGATGGGGATGCTCCTCGCTGCCAATGCCCTCAATAGTCTCCACCTGCTTCCCGTCTGCGCTCACTGCAAACACGCAGCAGGAGTTCACCGCCCGGCCATCCAAAATCACCGTGCAGGCACCGCATTCACCCAGGTCGCACCCTTTCTTCGCCCCCGTCAGCCCGGCACGCTCCCGCAGCACGTGCAGAAGGGTCTCCCCCTCCTCCACTTCAAAGCTACGGGTCTGGCCGTTGAGCTTCAGGGTGATTTGGTATTGCTTGTCTGTCATACTTTTCTATCCTCCTTTGAGGTTTTGCCCCCTTTTGCGTTCAAACACAACTGACATTTATCCCTCAGGCAGCTGTCCCCGCCGGACTTGTTCCAGGTACATCCTGTCCACCGGGGAATACACCGTCTGAAGCAGCTTACCGGACCTGGCAACATATACCTCTACTCCCTGGTCCAGATAACGCCCAAAAATAGAGCTCAGCTTGGGATCCCGCTCCATTTGCAGCGCAATCTGCGCGTACATTCGGTTGAGCATCCCTTGCTCATAGCGGCTCTCCAGCCGCTGTGCAAAGCACTCCGCCCTGGTCAAATAATCAAAGGCCTCCTGATACCGGCCCTGTTTGATGCAGAGCATTCCGTAATAGCCGAAGGCCACGCCCCGGCACCACATCAGTTCCACAGCATTAAACTGCCGGATTGCCATGGACAGATACTTCTCTGCTGCCTCTAAATCGCCGCTGTCAAATGCCGCCTGTCCGGCATAGGTATAAAACGTGGCCGTACCACCCACCAGGAAATGATCAGTACAAATTGAAATTGCCCGCGCATAGTAGGCCTTTGCCTGGTCATAGTGCATTTGATTGCGTTCCGCTTCCCCCAGCCAGGCATAAGACGCCGCCAGGTTATAGAGGTAGCGCTCCTTTTCCTTGGAGTGTTCAAAGGCAAAAATAGCTTTCCTAAGGTCCAGGATCCCCTGCTCAATGTTTCCTGACATGATATTGCACAGGCCGGAAAGACGCATCCAGATGGCCTCCTCCTCCGCCTTGTAGATATGCTCCAGCAGATGGAGAGATTCCTGAATCACCTGGCGCAGGTTTTCTGTGTCGTAGCGATCCAAATACACGCACACCAACTGTCGGTTGGCCTTAATCATATTGGTGTAGCTGCGTTCACACTCCCGGCCCTGGTTAAGAGCAATCAGCTTCTCAATGTACCCCAGCCCTTTCTCATACTCCACCTGACGAATGTGATATCTTCCCATCATGTGGTAGTAATCAGACAGGCAGCCGTAGCAGTCCTCCTCATCAAAGTCGTCCAGATTTTCCTCTACCAGTCGTGTAATATCCTTCAAAATTCGAGCAATACCCTCGCTGTCACTGCCGTCAATCTCCGGGGTATCCGCCGCAGGCTTGGACACATAATCCACAATGATGGGGTAGTACTCGTGGGACCGGTTGAGATAACTGTAGACATACTCAATGTAGTACTTTAAATACCGCTTTTGCTCCCTGGAACGCTGGAAATGATACATCAACGTAGAGTAGAGCAACAGATCGCTCTCGCTGTTTTTCAGCTTGCGCTCCAGACAGTGAGCAGCCTTCTGGTGCAGCAGCTGCTTTTTCGTCACGGACATCTCTCCATAGACGTATTCCAGTGTCTTTTGATGAACAAACTGGAATTTAATCCCCTCAGGCTGAGTCGATTCTCGGATCAGCTGCCGGGCAATCAGGGTCTCCAACACCTCTACCAGCTGATACTCTTCCCGGTTGGAAAGTTCCAGCAAAAGTTCAAAGGTGGCCCCGTCAAAGAAGATGGACAACAGATTCAGGATGTTCCGACACTCAGCAGACAGCGTCATAATCCGCGTATAAATGCTGTCCCGGATATTGGGGGTAATGTCCGCCATGGGCCGGTTATGTCGAAGACTGTTGGCCGTCTCAATAATAAAAAACGGGTTTCCGTCCGTCTCCCGGTAAAAGCTTCGCCGCATATCCTCCGAACCCAAACCGTTGGGAACCAGGAGGTCAGCCAGCTGGATGGTCTCCTCATAAGTAAAGCGCTCCAGATTCACCTTTTTCAACAGTTGGGAGACCGTCATATTCTCCAAAAATCGCTCTACAAAGGGGCGTTTGTCTACTTTGCAAGTGAGCAGGAACAAAATGTTCCGATTTTGCTCAGAGGTCATAATGTCCTGCATTAGGGAGATGGTCAGGTTGTCCGCCCACTGGAGATCGTCAAAGAAAAACACTAATTTTTGTTTTTGAGCCAACTGGATAAGGATTTGGGCAATCACCCGCTCGGAGTTATGATAGCGGACGGTGGCAATCTCATCCAAATCCATGGGCAGAGCGCCTCCGCTCTGTCGAAAAAAGGGGAATACATTGGACACGGCCTCCACAAAAGGGATGCAGTCCCCCTTTGGCAGGCGCTCCCGGAAAAATGCAATGAGCTGGGCAAATATGTTCTGCCACGGTTTGAGCGCGTACTGCTCCTCCGCCCGATAACAGCGGGTCTGGAAACAGCTTAACTCTGTCTGCTGCTCCAACTTGGCCAGTACATTCTCTAAAAGGCAGGTCTTCCCGATTCCTGTCTCCCCCAAAACAGCCAGGCTGGCACTAGACTCGCCTGCCTGGAAGCTCTCCACTGTGCTGGCAATCAGGTACTGCTCCTTCTCCCGTCCAAAAAAGATACGTTTGCCTACAGGTGCAGCCTCAGCCCCATTTCGCCGGGCAATCAGTTCAGACACACGCTGGTTGCGCAGATCCTTAATCCGCTCCATTAAAGAGGTGGCCTCCTGGCCAGGGGCCTGAAACAGTTCCTCTGCAAAGAGCTTCTTCAGTCGCTCATACAGTGCTGTAGCTTTGGAATACTCCCCCCGCATCTGGTAGATCTCCATCAGGCGGCAGTATACAGACTCGTCGTACTCGTCCAACTCCAGCAGCTGCATGCAGCTGCGTTCACACCGGTCCCACCGCTCTTCACTGAAGCTCTTTTCCACATCCTGCTTCAGCCGGCTTAAATAAACCCGGTTATAGTTCTGACGAATATTGAGTACCCACTCATTATAATATTCGTTGTCTTTGAGGTAAAAATCCTCTAAAAAGTCCCCCCGATACTCCTCCAAGGGCCCCTTCTCTTTCATGAAGCTGAGAAAGTCCACCTGAAGGCGATATTCAGGATTGATACGGATAATATTTTTTTGGGTCTCTAACAGAAAATCGGTTCCCAGTGCCTTGCGCAGCACATAAATAGCGTTGCGCATATTGGATCGGACCTTTTTCTCATCCCCTCTGTCGCCCCATATTAAATCGGCCAGTTTGAAGCGGGAGGCACTGCCCTCCACCAGCAGGTAGTAGAGCAGAGCTTCCGCCTGCTTAAAGGGAAAAGAGATCTGCTCCCCGTCCAGCAGGATACGGGCTCTGCCCAATAAAAAGGCCTGAATCTCTTTCACTGGGATCACCTCTATCCGTTAAATCCAGACAGACGCGCCCCGGGCCATCACTGCGGCACCCGACGCCCCGCCAATCTGCAGGTTATTTTCCATCCTCATTATAACAAACTTACCTGCAGAAAGTCAAAATGATCTGTCACAGGCCGGCAGCAGACGGCCGGCGCCCGCTTCCAGCGGGTATGCCGACCGCCTGTTTCCAACCCTACGTAGGTTTCCCAGTGGTTTTCTTACAGCTCGCCCACGGCCTTCTCAACAGCGTTGAGGAGCTCGTCGGACTCGATGAGGCCGATGGTAGCCTTGGACTGGTCGCCCATGTAGATGTCTTCCTTCTTGAACTGGATGAGCTGTGTCACCACCTCATCAGCAATTGAAGTGCCCTTGCCCAGCTTGAACTGGCCCAGCTTCTCGGAGGAGATGAAGATGCCGCGGGAGGCCAGCAACAGCTCGATGCCCAGAATCTTCTCCAGGTTCTTGATGACCAGCTTCGCCTTCCGGGTCGCCCAGGGTGCCATGGACACGTGGTCCTCCTGGTTGGCCTTGGTGGGAATGTTGTCACACACAGAGGGG
>CALWYD010000040.1 GCA_944385675.1 uncultured Oscillospiraceae bacterium | reverse complement strand
ACACAACCCCCTCGGCATTGTCTGGCAGCGCCATGAGCTGGAAAAAATGGTGTCTCTGGCCAGGGAAAACGGCGTTATTCTCATCTCAGACGAGATCCACTCCGACCTTATTTTCAACGGCAAGCGCCACATCCCCGCCGCCTCCCTCTCCCCGGAGGCCGCCGCTTGTGTCATTACCTGCATCTCTGCCTCCAAAACCTTTAATCTGGCCGGACTCCAGGCCAGCACCACGGTGTTCCCCACGGTGGAGATGAAAAACCAGTTTGACCGGTTCTGGCGCAATTTGGAAATCCATCGCAACAACACCTTCAGCCTGGTGGCGGTGGAGGCCGCCTACCGGGAGGGGGAGGACTGGCTGGAGGAGCTCAAGGTTTACATCCGGGAGAATTTCCAGTTTGTCCACGACTACTGCAAGCAGAACATCCCCGGCGTCAGTGCCCGCATTCCGGATGCCACCTATCTCATGTGGCTGGACTGCCGGGGCCTGGGGATGCACCAGGAGGAGCTGGTAAAATTCATGATTGAAAAGGCGGGGCTGGGCCTCTCCAGCGGCACAGGCTTTGCCCCCAGCCTGGAGGGGTATATGCGCCTTAACGCCGCATGTCCCCGCTCCACTCTGGAAAGGGCCATGACACAGCTGGCGGCTGCTGTCAGGGCTCTGTAACAGCCCATATCACCCCCACGACAAAAGAGGGGAGCGAGACCCAGGCGGTTTCGCTCCCCTCTCCGTTTATCCTCTGCCGTAAAGCCGTGTACAGCGGGCAATCTTTTCGACCAGCGCCTCGTCTATCTCCCCCGGCAGCAGCCGCCACCGCCAATTCCCCTGGGTAGTGCCGGGCTCGTTCACTCTGCCCTCCTCTCCCAATTCCAGGTAGTCCTGCATCTGGGCGATGAAAATGCCTGCCACGCTGCGCATTCCCGCCCGGAGGATGGCCCGGTTCAGCGGCGCCCGCCGGCCGATTCCAAGATACTCCCGGGCATAGGCCAGGGTGGCCCGGTCCGCCCGCTGCTCCCACTGGAGAAGCGTTTCATTATCGTGGGTCCCAGCGTAGCAGACACAGTTGGGGGTGTAGGTGTGGGGCAGATAATTGCTGGGTTCCCGGGGGTCAAAAGCGAACTCCAGCACCTTCATCCCCGGGAGGCCCGAGTCTGAGAGCAGCTGGTGGACTTCCGGCGTCAGAAAGCCCAAATCCTCAGCGATAAAGCGCAGGTCATTAAACCAGCTGGTGAGCACCCCCACCAAATCCATCCCCGGCCCCTTGCGCCAGCGTCCACTGCGGGCGGTGGTCTCTCCATAGGGCACCGCCCAGTAGCTCTCCAGCCCCCGGAAGTGGTCGATGCGCACCACATCGAACAGGCGGGACGCCCCCTCTACCCGGCGAATCCACCAGCCAAAGCCGTCAGCTTTCATCCGGTCATAGTCATACAGGGGATTTCCCCACAGCTGCCCGTCAGCGCTGAAATAGTCCGGCGGGACGCCGGAGACTTCCACTGGGCGGCCCTCGCCGTCCAGCTGGAAAAACTCCGGCTCCGCCCACACGTCGGCACTGTCCATCGCCACATAGATGGGCAGGTCTCCAATGATTTGGATGCCCAGGCTATGGATATACTTCTTGAGTTTTTCCCACTGCCGGAAAAACAGATACTGAAGATAGGTATAAAACTGCACATCCTCCGCCAGCAGCTTTTCATACCGCTCCACCGCCGGACTCATGTGCCGGGCAATCTCCCGGTCCTCCCACTCCAGCCAGCTCTTCATGCAAAAGTGGGTCTTCAGTGCCATAAACAGGGCGTAATCCCTGACCCAGCGGTTCTCCCGGGAGAACTGCTCCACCGCCTCCCGGTCCCGGGGATACCCCCGCGCAAAAGCCCGGCGCAGCACGGGAAAGCGGGCGGCGTATATTTTCCCATAGTCCACAAAGCGGGGGTCATCCCCCCAATCGGGCTCCTCCAGGTCCGACCTGTCCAGCAGGCCCTCCTCCGCCAGCAGCTCCAGGTCGATAAAATAGGGGTTTCCGGCAAAGGTGGAAAAGCTCTGATAGGGGCTGTCGCCATAGCTGGTGGGCCCCAGGGGCAGCACCTGCCAGTAGGTCTGCCGCGCCGCTTTCAACGCATCGGCAAACCGGTAGGCCTCCCGGCCCAGCGTCCCAATGCCGCAGCAGGAGGGCAGGGAAAAAATCGGCAGCAGGATGCCGCTGCTCCGCTCTGTCATTCTTTGTATCCCCCCTGACACGATTTTCCTGGTGTTTCATCATAGCAAGCCGGAGCGCTTTTGTCAACCGATCCGGCCGCCTCTGGAGCGTTCACAAAAATTTTATGATTTCCCCGGTTGCCTCCCCAAGGAGAAATGCGGTATACTAGGAATACACAGAAAGAGGGCATGGCGCGTTGGACAAGCATCCTTTTCAACTGAATGAGCGGCACAAGCGGACCCTGGCCGGTCTGTCGTTTTTGATCTTTCTCCTGCTGTTTCTGGCCGCGGCCTGGTTCATTGGACGGCCCATGGTGCGCTTTGTCCAGGCTCCGGAGCTGTTTCGCGCCTGGGTGAATGACCACGGCATCTGGGGCGCGCTGACGTTTCTGGGGATGATGTTTCTTCAGGTGGTGATTGCCATTATCCCCGGGGAGCCTCTGGAGATTGGCGCCGGATACGCCTTTGGCTTTTGGGAGGGAACGGCCCTGTGTCTGCTTGGCATCTTTCTGGGAAGCGCGGTGGTGTTCCTGCTGGTACGGCGTTTCGGCACGCATCTTGTGGAGGTCTTTTTTGACAGGGAGAAAATCCACTCCCTGAAATTCCTGCAGGAGAGCAAAAAGCGGGACCTGCTTATTTTCCTGGTGATGTTTATTCCCGGAACGCCCAAGGACCTGCTCTCCTATTTTGCCGGGCTCACGGATATCCGCCTGGGCCGGTGGCTGCTCATCACCACCGTGGCCCGGATTCCCTCAGTGGTCACCTCCACCGTGGGGGGAAATGCGGTGGGAGAAAAAAATTATCTCTTCGCTGTTTTTGTTTTTGCCGGCACACTGGTTGCCAGCGCCCTGGGGCTATGGGTCTATCGGAAATTCAGCAGCCGCCGGAAGAACTGAGAGGGCCCCGTTTTTCGCGACATTTGATGAGATGCAATGGGGGTCCCGCTTTGCTCCGTTATATGCGGTTATGGTCGTGCCAAATTTGCGGAGCTTTCCGCGTCCTGGAGGGGCATACTATGAGACGAGCCATCAAAAAGTCCGCTCTCCCATGCCTGGCGTCCTGCCTGGGCGTTTGGATTGTGCAGGTGTGCAGATACCCCGGCAGATGGGAAGCAGGCGACATCCTTCTCCACCTTTTCCTGACTTTCCTGCTCACCACTCTGGTCGTGGCGCTGTTTCTCTGGCTGTGGGCATCCATCCGCGGGAGGAAGTAAAACGGAGGGCAACACCCCGCCCCCACCATCCCTGCCGATTCTCCCCATTTGTAACTTTTCTGTGAACCCCCTTGCATTTTCCAGCAATCAGATGTATCATAAGTTAGCACTCACAGATTCCGAGTGCTAACTTCTTTGTTTTTAGAAAATTTTCATATACAGGAGGCCATAGCATGGCAAAGAAACAGTTCAAGACCGAGTCCAAGCGCATCCTGGACCTGATGATCAACTCCATTTACACCCACAAGGAGATCTTCCTGCGGGAGCTGATCTCCAACGCCTCCGACGCCCTGGACAAGCTGGCCTACAAGTCCCTCACCGACGACGGCGTGGGGATGAATCGCAGCGACTTCAAGATCCACCTCAGCGTGGACAAGGA
>CALWYD010000039.1 GCA_944385675.1 uncultured Oscillospiraceae bacterium | reverse complement strand
CCAAGAGGGGGCGCCGGGGCCGGCGTCGGCCTGGATTTCCGCCGTGGCGCTTGTCAGAGCCCGGGCCATCTCCTGCTGCATATTCAGGTGCTCAGACAGGGAACAGAGGTACTGTAAATGGACGGTCACCGCCTGGAAGGGGCCGGGCAGAACCAGCACTGAGTAACTGATGTGGTGGAGCAATTCGGCCAGTAATTCAGGTATGGTAAGCGCTTCTTGCAGGAAGGAAAGCAGCGCCTCCTGCGCCTGGGCGGGAAAGACAAAGACCAGGGTTTCACTGTGCTGGCGGGCGGCCTCCAGAAGGGCCGATTTCCACTCCCGGCGGTCCTGCAGGCAGGGAATCCGGCCCGCCGGGAGATGACAGAGGACAGCGGCCTGCCGTATGGCGGTCTCTTTTGCAAGATGCGAAAACATGGCAATTTCCTCCCTGAATGGACTGAAAAAGGCGGATGCCTGCAGCCTGTCGGTGGGCTGCGGCATCCACCCGGGTTTTGAATGTGCGGTTAGGTCAGGATGACTCCGAGATCTTCTCCGCAGGACTTGCAGCGGAGCAGAATCTGGGTCTCGGAAACGCCGCACACGATGCCGTACAGGGCGTCATCGGAGGGCAGAGCGGCCAGATTCTTTTGGTCCAGGCAGTTCATGGCCGGCACCGCCCGAGGAGAGGTTCTGTAAATCCCCAGCAGCGTGAGTCCGTGCTTTTCTTCCGCAGAGAGAAGGGTCATATCCTTCGGGTTAAAATAGAGCACCGGGCCGGTGCAGCTGGAGGACAGAAGCTTTTGGACGATGAACCGGCCGTCATCCTCCTGTCTGCCCAGCAGGTAGCCGCCCCCAAAGCACAGCCGACCATTGCGGCAGGGAAGGGCCTCCAGCTCTTCTTGGGGAAGGGAGGTGGTCCTACTGGCCAGCGGATACACATCGGGCTGGTAGCAGTCAGGGCAGATAAAAAAGTTTCCGGCACCTTTCCGGATGATATACCCGTCAGGGCTGTAGCAGCCGCAGCTGCTGCACTCGCGGGTCCCTCCGCTATAGGGAACAGCGATGGCATCATGAGTCACAGGAGTGTCCTCCTTTTTAGGATGGGGTCTGATCCGGTGCAAGGACCAGCTCTACATAGAAGCTCTCGCCCCCTTCGCCCCACACCTGGTAGCGGTGTCGCGGGGGCAGCTCCAGAAAGGTGGGGTCAGATTCGGTGATGGGACCGACATAGATACTGGCGTGGGGCTGGCGCATCCGGTAGGCCACCGGGATCACCAGGGCCAGCCCCTCCAGGTCCAGGGTATAGGAGCTGCTGGGCCGCTCTTCCTGAAAGGCATGGCGGAACAGCTGGTAGAGCTCCTCCTTGGGGTGAGAGGGATCAAAGGTGATGGTGTAGAGGGGCTTGCCCTGGACCAGAGACAGGTCACTGTACAAGCTGGGACGGGGAATGCTGCACCGGGTAAATTCAAAGGAGGCCTGGTCCTGTTCGAAACCCTGGCCCAAAGCCTGGAGCCGACAGGTGAAAACTGTGGTTTGATCGGCAATCCTGCCCAACAGCTGGGCAATGGCCAGATCCATGACCACGCCAGTCAGCCGGGCACTGAACCCAATGACCTGGGGCTGGGTGTCCTCCCGATAGTTGGCGCAGCTGCGGCTGTCCTCCAGTCTTTTGCGGTAGCTGTCCCGGCCCCAGGCCTGTTCCAGATCGATCACGGCCCGGGACGGAAAAAACAGCACGTTGCCAAAGAGACCGCCCCCCGGCGCCAGGCCGGATCCGACCGTGAGATGAGGAATCTGATAGACGTGGGCGGCGCGGTCAATCCACACCCGGACCGCCACGCTGTCCACCGGGGAGAGGACCAGGTCGAAGCCTTCCAGAAAGCCCCACCCCAGGGTGCAGATGTCCGCCTGGATGCCAGTGACTTCCAGGGGAAAGACGGCCGCCTGTGCAGCGGCCTGGGCCAACTCTGTGGCCTTGGGTTTGCCGCAGGCAAAACGGTCCACCATAGGGGAACGGGGGAGGTTATAGGGCGCATACAGGTCTCGGTCCACAATGGTGATACTACCCACCCCAGAGAGGGTGAGGTACTGGACCAATAGATTGCCGATGGTGCCGGCGCCCACCACCAGAACCTTTTTGTTTTGGAGCTGGTCCAGGGAGTAGTTGAAGCGTTTGGCCAGCTCTGCGGCCTGCTCAGGGGTGAAGTGGGGCTGGGCGCGGAAGGTGACACAAGGAGCTGTCTGCCCGCCGCTGGCCGGGCGGTCGGTGATGGCGCTGGTAATGGCCTTCCCGATCAGAAGATCGGGGTTGTCCACTGGCTGGGCAAGGTAGAGGGCGCAGGGGTAAAAGTGCCTCTGGCTGTCCTTGAAAACCGCCTCGATGCTCTGGTGGGAAGGGGAAATCACCAGGTACAGCCCCTCCCCCGGCTGGGATTCCATCATCCGCTTGTCCTGGGGAGAAAAAAAGGCACCGAACTCTGCATGGGAGTGAAAGTTGCCAAGGATATGAGCGTCGGGGTGGTTGTGGTCAGTCCAAATCAGGGCCCGGATCTGATAGTCATTGGTGAAGGTAAAGCCGGCGGATGTGCCAGGCTGGGGTTCGCAGTAGACGTCGCAGACCTGCACCGTGAAAGTGCCGGCCGCCTCGTCCCGGCCTACCCGGCCGATGAGAAAGCCTCCGCATTCATTGTGGGGGTCCTGATAGACCAGATTGTTCATTTTGGATATAGCAGCCTGGTCCAGAGTCACATTCACAACCGTGGTTTGATCGTACAGCATGGGGTCAGCTCCTTCCTTTATGTAGTAGGATTTGGTCCAGGGTAGCGGGCCAGCGGCGGGAGAGATATTGGGCCAGCTGGACGCTGTCCTGGACGACGGGCAGGGGGTGGAGAG
>CALWYD010000038.1 GCA_944385675.1 uncultured Oscillospiraceae bacterium | reverse complement strand
CCTGACGGCAGTTGGCCAGGTGGTTCTTGACCACCTCGTGGACAACGACCTGGTTGGGCTCGATGCCGAACACAGCCTCGGAGAGCTCGATCTCGCCGACCTGCTGGCCGGCCATGTTAAACACATTCGCTTTTGCCATGATTTACACTCTCCTTTCCTTACTTGTTGCGGGCGGAAGCCTTCTGCGGGTTGACGCGGGCAGAGGCCTTCTGCGGGTTGACGCTGATGCCGGCAGCGCCCTTCTTCTCGGCGTTGTGCTTGACGGTGTCCTTCACAAAGACAATGCCGCCCTTGGGGCCGGGGATGGCGCCCCGCACGGCGATGAGGCCCAGCTCAGCGTCCACCTGAACCACGTCCAGGTTGAGGACGGTGACCTGCTCGTTGCCCATCTGGCCGGCGCCGATCTTGCCCTTAAAGATGCGGCTGGGGTCGGTGCCCGAGCCCATGGAGCCGGCGTGGCGGTGGACAGGGCCGGTACCGTGGGTCTCCTTCAGGCGGGCGGCGCCGTGGCGCTTGACAACGCCCTGGTAGCCGTGGCCCTTGCTGATGCCGGTGACGTCCACAAAGTCGCCCACGGCGAAGATCTCAGCGGTGAGCTGGTCGCCCACTTCAAACTTGGAGCAGTCCTCCAGGGGAAACTCCTTGAGCACCTTCTTAAACTCCTCCAGGCCGGCCTTCTTCTGGTGGCCCAGCTCAGGTTTGGTGAGCTTGCGCTCAGCAACCGTCTCATACCCCAGCTGAACGGCGTCATAGCCGTCCTTCTCGGCGGTCTTCTTCTGCACCACGGTGCAGGGGCCAGCCTGAATCAGGGTGACGGGCACCACATGGCCGGCTTCATCGAAGATCTGGGTCATGCCGATCTTTTTGCCGATGATCGCTTTCTGCATTTGGATTTCCTCCTATAAAGGTTATTGGTCGGAGTAGTTGACTTCAGGCCCCATTGGGCTGGGCCCTCTCGCGCCTTACCCGCTTACAACGGTTGGGACGCTTTGCCATTGCTACGACGACTTGACCCGCCCGCCTCAATATGCGGCGGACAGCGGTACAAACGAAATCGGGTGAAATTGGCTGTCCTCACGCTTCGCCTGTTCGCGACGCGCGGCTCCCCTTCGACTGGGGACACAAACATCCGGGCTTTGGCCCTCCTTGGTTTGTATCCCTCGCTCCGGTCCATCCGCGCTGCTCACAACAGCTCAGACGCTGGTTTTTACAGCTTAATCTCGATCTCCACGCCGGCGGGGAGCTCCAGGCTCATCAGGGCCTCCACGGTCTTGGGGGAGAGCTTGACCACGTCAATAAGGCGCTTGTGGGTGCGGCGCTCAAACTGCTCCCGGGAGTCCTTGTACTTGTGGGTGCCCCGCAGGATGGTGACAATTTCCTTCTTGGTGGGCAGAGGGATAGGGCCGGAGACGGCAGCGCCGGTGCGCTTGGCGGTCTCCACAATCTTCTCCGCACTCTGGTCGATGAGCTGGTGGGCATAGGCCTTGAGACGGATACGGATCATTTCTTTCTGAGCTGCCATTGGGTTGTTCCTCCTTAATACATACGAAGTTGAGTAATGGGGTTGGCTCGTCCTCCGTACGGTGAAGGCATTCTGCACACGCTTTCGTGCGTATCACTCCGGGGCACAAAAGAAACCGGCATAAAAGCAGGCCGGTTCCACCTGTCCCTGGCGATATACGCCGTGTTCAGGTCCTTCAGCCGCCCGATCGTCGGACATACTCCGCGGAAGTTACCGGCTTTTGCCGCAATCTCCCGCATCATCGCAGACTGCGCCCTTGCAGGCGCTTTGATATCATACAACAACACCCCCGTGTGTGTCAAGGATTTTTTCAAAAAAATTTCCCCTCTTTCACACAATCCCTCCTTCAGAAAACTTGGCGTACAATCCCTTGTGGATCGGGGCAAGGGTAACCACAAGACATTTGCAGGGGGCGGGGTGGAGGGGCAGCAGTCTTCCCCTACCTTTATACAATATATCCCGCAGCGGCCCCGGCTCCGTCGGCTTTGCTCCAAGGCCCCGGTTTTTCCCGCAGCATTCTTTCCCCGGAAATGTCCCCAGCCTGTTCCGCCGGCGCTTTCCGGGGACAGGGCTGTCATTTCCCGGGCAGGCCGGGGGCAAAAATATCCCCCGTCCGTACCCGGGACGGGGGATATGCTCTTTTAGTTAAACTTGTAGATTTTCCGCACCAGGCGGTACAGCCCCACGGACAGCCGCCGCCCCTGGTAGCCAGGGAAGGCGGTAAAGGCGGAGACAGCCCGGTACTTCATCTTGTGGTAGATGCCGCTATCCACCCCCCGCAGGTACTCCCACAGCTGGGTACGCTTACCCAGGGCCTCGGGAGAGCCGTCAATGACCAGGAGAATGGAGGAGATGGCCATCATCATGGCCAGGTCGCTGAACATATAGCGCCCCAGCCTTTTGCGCTGGGCGGTCACCTGGCGCAGGTCATGGGCGTCAATCATGTGGTAGGTGACCCGCAGTTGCTGATCCACCCGGGTGACCATAACCTTTTCGTTGACGGACTGGTCGGCCCGGCCAATGAAGTAGCGGTACAGATCCACATCCAGGTAGTACATGTTGCGCACGGCGGGGAGGGGCTGGTAGACGAAGATGTTGTCCACGTAAAAGGTGTGCTTGGGCAGCTCCAGGCCGCAGTCCCGCAGCAGCTGGGTGCGGTAGATGACCGAGTGCATCAGCAGGTACTGGGAGGGGCGGAAGCGGCCAATCTGGTCCCAGCCGAAGACCCGGTTCCGGGGAAATACGTTGCGGTAGTGCATCACCCGCTGGGAGTTGGTTTCTGCGTGTTCATAGACGTAGTTGCAGATCATCATGTCGATGGGCTTGCCGTCCCGCTGGAACTGGCGCAGCTTGTCCAGGGCCTTGTGGAGGGAGGGCACGTCCACCCAGTCGTCTGAGTCCACTACCTTATAATAAAATCCCCTGGCGTTGCGGATGCCCTGGTTCACGCCCTCTCCGTGGCCGCCGTTCTCCTGGTGAATGGCCCGGACGATGTTGGGGTACTGCTCCTGGTAGCGGTCACAGATGGCGGGGGTGTCATCCTTGGTGGAGCCGTCATCCACCAGGATAATTTCAATGTCGTCTCCTCCCTGGAGCAGGGTCTCCACGCAGTGCTCCATATAGGCGGCGGAGTTATAACAGGGGACGGCAAATGTAATCAATTTGTCCATGGGTTCTCTATCTCCTTCCCTCCCGGCAGGGCCGGGCAGTTCATTGGGCCAAAAGCTCCTCGGCCAGCTCCAGGGCCCGGCCGGCGATGGCGTCCTCGTCGGAGCGGACTTCACATCCCTCGCCTCCGGGCATGCCCGAAAGCTCGCTCGTTTCGTCGCTCCTCCTCTCCAAATGAAAGCCCCTGGGCCGTGCTTTCATTTGGTTAAGATAGTCTCTGCCAGTTCCAGGGCCCGGCCGGCGATGGCGTCCATATTGTAGTACTTGTACTCGGCCAGCCGGCCCAGCAGCTGGAGGTTGGGAAAGCGGGCAGCCAAGGCGGCGTACTGGTCATAGAGAGCGTTGTTGTCCGGGTTAATGATGGCGTAGTAGGGGATCTCTCCCGGCGCGCCGGTGTAGGCGCGGGAGTACTCCTTCATAATGGTGGTTTTCCCGGGGCACACCTGGCCGGTGAGGTGCTTAAACTCCGTAATGCGGGTATAGTCCTGATCCACGGTGTAGTTCACCGTGCCGTAGCCCTGAAAGTCATCCCGGTTCAGGGTCTCAAAGGCGAAGTCCAGGGTGCGGTAGGGGAGGGGGCCGTACTGGAAGCGGAAGAGCTCGTCGGCCTGGCCGGTGTAGATCACCGTTCCGGGGAAGGGGGCGCCGTCCACCCTCAGCTCCGGGCCGGACACGTCCAGCCGCTCCAGGGCGTCTGCGCCCAGCTCCAGGGTGATGTTGGGATGGTTCAGCATCCGTTCAAACATGGGGGTGTAGCCCTCCAGGGGCATGCCCTGGCAGGCGTCCTGGAAGTAGCGGTCATCCCGGGAGAGGAAGACGGGCACCCGGGCGGTGGTGTTGGGGTCGATGTCCTCGGGCCGCTGGCCCCACTGTTTCATGGTGTAGTGGACAAAGACGTGTTCATAGACATAGTCAGCCAGGGCGGCAATCTCCTGGTCCTGGTTCTGACGAAGCGCCAGGATGGTGACCTTTTTCTCCGGGCCGTAGGCGGCCATAAGCTTGGCCCCCAGGCGGCGGCCCTCCTGCTGGCCGAAGGCCCGCTCCAGAGAGGTGAGGTTGAAGGGGACGGGGTAGCGCAGCCGCCCGCCCTTCCCGTCCGGGATGTCGGCCACCACCCGGTGCTGGTAATCCCGCCAGGGGGTAAACCGGGACAGCCAGCGGAACACCTCCCGGTTGTTGGTGTGAAAGATGTGGGGGCCGTACTGGTGGATGAGGATCCCGGCCTGGTCGGGCCGGTCATAGGCGTTGCCTCCCACGTGGGGTCGGCGCTCCAGCAGCAGCACCCGCTTCCCCCCCTCGGCCAGGGCCCGGGCGCACACCGCCCCGGCAAAGCCCGCCCCTACCACCAGGGCGTCAAAGTTGCGATCCATGGGCCAGCTCCTTTCCCGGGGCGGCCCGTTCGGCCCCCCCGCCCATAAACTCTGAGGGACAGTATACCACACTTGTGGGGAAAAAGGAATTAAAGTTCCTTGAAGATGGGATAAAATCCTGTGTGCGGGCCGCACTTTTCCCTTGACATTCCGGGCCCGAACCGATAAGATAGAAGGCACATATGGTCATCGCGCGTGGATGAGGACAGTAGCCCTGCGCCGTCCCGCCCAGAGAGCCGCCGTGGGGTGTGAGGCGGCCGGGGGAGCAGGAGTGAAGATCGCCTCGGAGCAGGGGGGCTGAACCCGGCCTTTGGTACTAAGCCCCTCCGGACGCCCCCGTTACCGGGCAGCTTTGAGGGGCCGGACGCCTGGGCGTCGGGCAAGAAGAGTGGTACCGCAGGGGTTTTCGCCTTTGTCTCTTTGCAGAGACAAGGGCGTTTTTGTTTTTCGGCGGGCCCCTCGCCGCCCTTGGGAGGGGCGGAACTCTCTTTCCCCGCGGGACATGAACAGTATCATAAACGGAGGCACACAGGATATGGACTACAACAAGACCATCAATCTCCCCAAAACCGACTTCCCCATGCGGGCGGGCCTGCCCGCCCGGGAGCCGGGGATGCTGGAGAACTGGAACAAGCTGGATTTGTACCACCAGCTTTTGAAGAAGAATGAGGGCAAGCCCCTCTTCTCCCTTCACGACGGCCCGCCCTTTAGTAACGGCAACCTGCACATGGGCCACGCCCTGAACAAGTCCCTGAAGGACTTCATCACCCGCATGTACGCCATGCGGGGGTACTATACCCCCTATATCCCCGGCTGGGACAACCACGGCATGCCCATTGAGTCGGCCATTATCAAGGAGCAGAAGCTCAACCGTAAGCAGATGAGCGTGCCCCAGTTCCGCACCGCCTGCCACAACTATGCCCAGAAGTATATCGACATCCAGATGGAGGGCTTCAAGCGCATGGGGGTGCTGGGGGACTGGGAGCACCCCTACAAGACCATGGATCCCGGCTTTGAGGCCGAGGAGGTGAAGGTCTTCGGCAAGATGTACCAGAAGGGGTATATCTACAAGGGGCTCAAGCCGGTGTACTGGTGCCCCAAGGATGAGACGGCCCTGGCTGAGGCGGAGATCGAGTACCAGGACGACCCCTGCACCACCGTGTATGTCAAGTTCCCGGTGGTGGACGACCTGGGCAAGCTGGCCCCTTACGGCGATGTGTCCAAGATGTACTTCCTCATCTGGACCACCACCATCTGGACCCTGCCGGGCAACCTGGCCCTTGCCGTGCATCCCCGGGAGAGCTATGTGCTGGTAAAGGCGGACAACGGGGAGCAGTATATCATGGCCGAGGCCCTGTGTCCCAAGGTGATGAAGGTGGGGGGCTTTGACCACTACGAGATTGTCAAGCAGTTTGCGGGCAGCGACTTTGAGTATATGCAGGCCCGCCACCCCTTCCTGCCCAAAAACTCCCAGCTGTGCTGCGCCGAGTACGTGACCATGGACTCGGGCACCGGCTGCGTCCACACCGCCCCGGGCTTCGGCGCCGACGACTATGAGACCTGCAAGCGCTACAAAATCGACATGGTGGTGCCCGTGGACGACCAGGGCCGGCACACCGACTACGCGGGCAAGTACGCGGGGATGAAGACCGAGGAAAGTAACCCCGTCATCCTCCAGGACATGAAGGAGAGCGGCATGCTCTTTGCCAGCGAGGACATCGTCCACTCCTACCCCCACTGCTGGCGGTGCAAGAACCCCATCATCTTCCGGGCCACCCCCCAGTGGTTCTGCTC
>CALWYD010000037.1 GCA_944385675.1 uncultured Oscillospiraceae bacterium | reverse complement strand
TTTTCTCTTGAGAATACCGGGCGGACACAAATAGTATCAATCCAGTATCAAGAGCAGTATGGACGGGCAAAAAAGCCTGTATTCATGCGGGTTTTCGCCGTTTCGAGCGTCATTCCCACTCAATGGTACCAGTGGGCTTTGGCGTCAGGTCGAAGAGGACTCGGTTGACCCCGGGTACTTCAGATGTAATGCGCTGGGTAATATGTTGCAGCAGGGAGAAAGGCACGTTCTCCACGGTAGCCGTCATGGCGTCCCGGGTATTCACCGCCCTGAGAATGACCGGCCAGTCAAAAGAGCGCTTGCCATCCTTTACACCAGTGGATTTAAAATCAGGCACCACGGTGAAATACTGCCACACCTTGCCCTCCAGGCCATTTTTGGAAAATTCCTCCCTCAGAATGGCGTCAGACTCCCGCACCGCCTCCAGGCGATCTCGGGTAATGGCCCCCAGGCAGCGTACCCCAAGGCCGGGGCCCGGGAAGGGTTGGCGGTAGACCATATTGTCTGGCAGGCCCAGGGCCTTGCCCACGACCCGCACCTCGTCCTTGAAGAGGAATTTCAGCGGCTCCACCAGTTCAAATTTCAGATCCTCAGGCAATCCGCCCACGTTATGGTGGGCCTTCACGGGGCCGCTCTCCAGAATGTCGGGGTAGATGGTACCCTGGGCCAGGAACTCAATCCCCTCCAGCTTGCGGGCCTCCTCCTCAAATACCCGGATAAACTCGGCGCCGATAATTTTCCGCTTCTGCTCCGGCTCGGACACTCCCGCCAGCTTATCCAGGAAGCGATCCCCCGCGTCCACATAGATGAGATTGGCGTCCATCTCATCCCGGAACACCTTTACCACCTGCTCCGGTTCCCCCTTGCGCAGCAGACCGTGGTTAACGTGGACGCACACCAGCTGCTTGCCCACCGCCTTGATCAGCAGGGCAGCCACCACCGAGGAGTCCACCCCGCCGCTCAGGGCCAGCAGCACCTTCTTATCCCCAATCTGAGCCCGCAGGGCATCCAGCTGCTGGGCAATAAAGGCCTCTGCCTGGGCGGTCGTGGTGATCCGTTCCATGTTCTCAGGGCGCTTATTTGTCTGCATATTTCTTACCTCCTATAACCTGTTAAATAACAGCTTGCTCACTCCCACTCCACCGTGGCCGGTGGCTTTGAGGTGATGTCGTAGACAATGCGATTGATCCCGGGCACCTCGTTGACGATGCGCACAGAGATGCGGTCCAGCACCTCGTAGGGAATCCGGGCCCAGTCGGCGGTCATAAAGTCATCAGTCACCACTGCCCGCAGGGCCAGGGTATAGTCGTAGGTGCGGCCGTCCCCCATAACCCCCACCGATCGGGTGTTGGTGAGGACGGCAAAGTACTGGCTGAGGTTCTTCTCCTCCCCCGCTTTGGCAATCTCCTCCCGGAAGATGAAGTCCGCCTCCCGTAGCAGATCCGCCTTCTCCTTGGTAATATCTCCCATAATACGGATGGCAAGACCCGGACCGGGGAAGGGCTGTCGGGAGACCAGGTACTCGGGCAGGCCCAGCTCCCGGCCCAACTGACGTACCTCGTCCTTAAAGAGCAGGCGCAGGGGCTCAATAATTTCCTTGAAGTCCACATAGTCGGGAAGGCCGCCCACATTGTGGTGGCTCTTGATGACGGCGGCGTCCCCAGCTCCCGACTCGATGACGTCGGGGTAGATGGTGCCCTGAGCCAAAAAGTCCACGGCACCGATCTTTTTTGCCTCCTCCTCAAAGACCCGGATAAATTCCTCCCCGATAATCTTCCGCTTGTGTTCCGGTTCAGACACTCCGGCCAGCTTCAGTAAAAAGCGGGTCTCCGCGTCCACCCGAATAAAGTTAATGTTCCACTTGGAGAAGGCGGCCTCCACCTCATCCCCCTCGTTTTTCCGCATCAGGCCGTGATCCACAAAGACACAGGTGAGCTGAGGCCCCACCGCCTCCGCCAGCAGGGCGGCCACCACTGAGGAATCCACTCCGCCGCTGAGGGCTAACAGCACCTTACCCCCACCTACCTTCTCTCGCACGGCGGCAATGGCGGTGTGCTTGTAGTCCTCCATGGTCCAGTCGCCTACTGCGCCGCACACCTTGTAAAGGAAATTGCGGATCATGTCCACTCCGTGCCGGGTATGGTTGACCTCCGGATGAAACTGCACCCCGTAAAACCTCCGCGCCTCATCTGCAATGGCCACGTTGGGACAGGCGTCGGATCGTGCAGTGAGAGCAAAGCCCTCCGGCACCCGGGCCATATAATCTCCGTGGCTCATCCAGGAGACCCCCTCCTCCGGCAGACCGTCAAAGAGACGGCAGGAGGTATCGTAATAGGTGACAGTTTTGCCGTATTCCCGGGCCGAGTCATCCTGGGCCTGAGTAACCTGGCCACCCAGACTATGGGCCATGAGCTGGCAGCCGTAGCAGATACCCAAAATGGGTACCCCCCAGGTGAAGATCTCCCCATCCACACGGGGAGAATCCTCCAGATAGACTGAATTGGGTCCGCCTGTAAAGATAATGCCGATGGGGTTCAATGCCTTCAATTGGGCCAAAGGTGTGGTGTAGGGCTTAACCTCGCAGTACACTCCGCACTCTCGCACCCTGCGGGCAATGAGTTGGTTATACTGGCCGCCAAAATCCAGCACAATAACGGTCTGATGGGACATTGGGGTATCCTTCCTCCACTGAATAAAATGAATTTTACACATATTTAACGTCAGTCCCCTTGTTTTCTCCCTTAAATAGGGGTATGATACACACAGAATCGAGAGAAAGGAGGGGATATGATGATCCATGTTAACTGGAACCGCCTGGCCGACCTGGAGGATCTCATCTATGAGAACCGGGGCACAGTCATCAGCGAACGGTAAATTATCACACTGTTGGAGCAAGAACCACACCCACGGGTGTGGGCTTTTTCTTTTTGTCAGGAGAAACCATCGGCAGGCCCCTGTGCCGGCCGTTTTTATTGTTCAGCAGCCTGGCTTCTACATATCTCTCCTGCCCAACTCTGTCTGTTCTCTCTTACGTCCCCTGTTCCCCGCCAGTCCTCCGGGCAATTCTTTGCCTTACTGTTCCCGGGCACGGCCCCCACAAGGGAGCCGTGCCCGGGAAATTTTTAAATGGTGGTGATGTCAATAGGGGTCAGATCCTCACTGCGGCTCTGCTGCCGGACGGTGAGCAGAGCCCGGGCGGTATCAATAGCAGTGACGCAGCCAACCCCGTGCTCCACGGCAGAGCGGCGAATATGGAAGCCGTCAGAATCGTGCTTACGGCCCCGGGTGGGAGTATTGATGATCAGATCCACGGTACCGGAGGAGATCATATCCAGAATATTGGGATGGGCCTGGGAGACGCGGTTGACCCGCTTACAGTCAATACCCGCTTCGTTGAGCACATCACAGGTACCGGAGGTGGCGTACAGCTCAATTCCCATCTCCTCAAAGCCCCGGGCAATGGAAATGATCTCCCGCTTATCCTCATCCTTGACCGTGACAATGATACGGCCGCCCCGTTTTGGCACTCGCATATTGGCACCCTTGAAAGCCTTCAGCAGAGCCTGGGGGAAGGTCTCAGCCAGGCCCAGCACCTCACCGGTGGACTTCATCTCCGGGCCCAGGCCGGTGTCTACATCGGTCAGCTTCTCGAAGGAGAAGACCGGGGCTTTGACGGCAAAATACTTGGCTTCGGGATAGAGCCCTGTGCCGTAGCCCAGATCCTTCAGTTTCTGTCCCAGCATCACCTTGGTGGCCAGGTCAATAATGGGCACACCGGTCACCTTGGAAATATAGGGAATAGTACGGGAGGAGCGGGGGTTAACTTCAATGACATAGATGTCATCGTTATAGAGGATATACTGGGCGTTAATAAGGCCGATGACCCCCAGGTGCTTGGCCATATTCTTCGTGTGCTGGAGAATGAGATCCCGGTGCTTCTGCTCCAGGTGGAGAGGCGGGTAGACCGCGATGGAGTCACCGGAGTGGACACCGGCCCGCTCCACATGCTCCATGATGCCGGGGATGAGAATGTCCTCCCCATCGAACACACCGTCCACCTCCAGCTCCCGGCCCATGAGGTATTTGTCCACCAGGATTGGGTGCTCCTGGACAGTCATGTTGATGATGCGCATGAACTCTTCAATGTTCCGATCGGTGTAGGCAATTTCCATGCCCTGGCCGCCCAGCACGTAGGAGGGGCGTACCAGCACGGGGTAGCCCAGCTCATGGGCAGCAGCCAGCGCCTCCTCTGTGGTGAAAATGGTACGGCCCTTGGCCCGGGGGATTCCACACTTCTGGAGAATCTCATCAAAGCGCTCCCGGTCCTCGGCGGCATCCACCCCGTCAGCCGGGGTGCCCAGAATGCGTACCCCCATGTCCGTGAGCGCTTTGGCCAGCTTAATGGCCGTCTGGCCACCAAATTGAACCACCGCGCCCCAGGGCTTCTCCTGTTCCACAATGTTCTGCACGTCCTCCGCAGTCAGAGGCTCGAAATACAGCTTATCAGCCACATCAAAGTCGGTGGAAACAGTCTCAGGGTTGTTATTAATGATGATAGTCTCGTAGCCCAAGCGCTTGAAGGCCCAGACAGAGTGGACAGAGCAGTAGTCAAATTCGATGCCTTGGCCAATGCGGATAGGCCCGGAACCCAGTACCAGCACTTTCTTGCGGCCGTCTCCAGAGTCCACCGCCTCGTTCTCCCCGTCGTAAGTGGAGTAATAATAGGGCGTCTCTGCGTCAAACTCAGCGGCGCAGGTGTCCACCATCTTGAAGGAGGGGATGATGCCGTAGCGCTCCCGCAGGGCCTTCACCTCATGCTGCTTCATACCGCATAGGGTGCCAATATAGCTGTCGGCAAAGCACATGTCCTTAGCCCGTTTGAGCAGATCCGCATCCGGCTCGCCCTTGCAGCGCTCCAGCTCCTCCTCCATATCGATGATGCGCTTGAACCCATCCAAAAACCAGATATCCATCTTTGTGATGTGGTTGATCTTTTGGGGGGAGAAACCCCGGCGCAGAGCCTCGGCCACCACGAACAGCCGCTCGTCAGTGACCTGGATGAGCATATCCTCAATCTCATCGGTATAGAGTCCCTCCAGCTTGTCCAGCTTCAGGGCACGCACATTCAGCTCCAAAGAACGGATTGCCTTCATCAGAGCGCCTTCAAAAGAGTTGGCAATGGCCATAACCTCGCCGGTGGCCTTCATCTGGGTGCCCAGGGTGCGGCTGGCGGTGGTGAACTTGTCAAAGGGCAGGCGGGGAATCTTCAGCACACAGTAGTCGATAGTAGGCTCGAAGCAGGCCTTCGTTTTACCGGTAACGGCATTGGGAATCTCGTCCAGGGTGTAACCCAGGGCCACCTTGGCCGCCACCTTGGCAATGGGGTAGCCTGTGGCTTTGGAGGCCAGGGCCGAGGAGCGGGACACGCGGGGGTTGACCTCAATGACGGCGTACTCAAAGGAGTCGGGGTTCAGGGCAAACTGCACGTTGCACCCGCCCTCAATTTCCAGAGCGGAAATGATATCCAAAGCGGCGGAGCGCAGCATCTGGAACTCCCGGTTGGCCAGGGTCTGGGTGGGCGCAACCACAATGGAGTCACCGGTGTGTACGCCCACAGGGTCGATGTTCTCCATGGAGCAGATGGTGATGACGTTGCCTGCGGAATCCCGCATGACCTCAAATTCGATCTCCTTCCATCCGGAGATGCACCGCTCGATGAGCACCTCGTTGACCCGGCTGAGGTTAATACCCCGGTCAGCAATCTCCCGCAGGGAGGCCTCGTCATAGGCAATGCCGCCGCCAGTGCCGCCCAGAGTATAGGCGGGACGGACGATGACTGGATATCCAATCTCGTTGGTAAAGTCCACCGCATCCTGGACGGTATTGACTACCTTGGACACCACGCAGGGTTGCCCGATGGATTCCATACAGTCCTTAAACCCCTGGCGGTCCTCTGCTTTATGGATGGAGGCAGGGCTTGTCCCCAACAGGCGAACCCCGTACTTGGCCAAGGTACCGTCCTCGTAGAGGGCCATGGCCAAATTCAGTCCTGTCTGTCCGCCCATATTGGGCAACAGGGCGTCAGGCCGCTCCTTCTCAATGATTTGGGTCACTGAGGGAATATTCATGGGCTCAATATACACATGATCCGCGATGTCTTTGTCGGTCATAATAGTAGCGGGGTTAGAGTTGATCAGCACCACCTCTATGCCCTCTTCCTTCAGGGCTCGGCAGGCCTGGGTTCCCGCGTAGTCAAACTCCGCCGCCTGACCGATGATGATGGGGCCGGAGCCCAGCACCAGCACCTTCTTTACCTCTTCATACTTAGGCATTACTGGGCACCTCCCTGATTCATAGATTCCACAAAGCGGTTAAACAGGTATTCCGTATCCTTGGGGCCTGCATTAGCCTCTGGGTGGAACTGGGTAGTAAAGCAGTTGGGACGTTTGTAGCATAGACCCTCACAAGTACCGTCGTTTACATTAACATGGCTGACCTGGGCCACTGCGGGATCTACTGTCTCCGACAGGACCATATAGCCGTGGTTCTGGCTGGTAATGAACACCTTGCCCTTCTCCAAATCCCGTACCGGGTGGTTGCCTCCCCGGTGGCCATAAGCCAGGCGGCCCGTCTTGGCCCCCGTGGCCAGAGCCAGTAGCTGATGGCCCAAGCACACTCCGAACAGGGGAATGTTGCTGTCATAGAGTTCCTTAATCTGGGCAATGATCTCTGTGTTTTCTGCAGGATCCCCTGGGCCATTGCTGAGCATCACTCCGTCATAGCCCCCGGAGAGCACCTCCTTGGCCGGCGTGTAGGCGGGCAGAACTGTCACTCGGCATCCCCTGCGGCGCAGACACTCGATCATGTTCTGCTTGACCCCGTAGTCCATCATAGCCACATGATGCTGCTCCTCCCCGTAGGCGGAAAACTCCTCCCGCTCCTGTCGGGTCACCCTGGCCACAGTGCCGGTGACTTTATAGCGCCTCAGCTTCTCCAAAACCTCTGCCACATTAAAATGCTCCGCACAGGTGAGCATCCCATTCATGCTCCCCTGGCTGCGGAGAATCTTCGTCAGCGCACGGGTATCAACCCCCTGGATACCTGTGATATTATGCTCTTTCAAAAAATCGTGCAGGGTCCCTTCACAGCGGAAGTTGCTGCCCCGGGGAGACAGGTGCCGGACCACCAGCGCCTCCGCCCATGGACGGGAGGATTCGTTGTCCTCATGGTTCACACCGTAGTTACCAATTAGAGGATAGGACATGACGATTCCCTGCCCCGCATAGGAGGGGTCTGTCAGAATCTCCTGATAACCGGTCATGGAGGTGTTGAACACCATCTCGCACACCCGTTCGGAGGTGCTGCCAATGCTGGTCCCGGAAAATACGCTTCCGTTGGCCAGGATTAAGGTCGCTTTCATCAATTCTCACACGCCTTCCGTTCCAGACTAGGTATCCACATCAAATTGTTTCAAGATATTTTATCGAAAATCCCTCTACTTTTCAAGATGAAGTTTTCCCTTTTTCTTCATATTTTTTCACCCATACATTGGGCATTTCGCGGGATAATCCGGTTCGGGCCGGGGAAGGCTATTTTCCACACCATCCTGCTACTTTTTTGTGAGGTGAACCATGTTTACCGGTCTTGTAAGAACCATTATCCTATACATCCTGATTATTGCCGGTATCCGCTTGATGGGAAAACGCCAGGTGGGAGAACTGGAACCCTCTGAGCTGGTGCTCTCCCTAATTATCGCCGACCTGGCCTCAGTGCCCATGCAGGATTTCGGCATTCCCCTGCTGACCGGAGTGGTACCCATCCTCGTCCTGCTTTGCATGACCATGATCCTGTCGGTGCTTACCATGCGCAGTGTGCGCTTCCGCGCCCTGCTGTGCGGCCGACCCAGCATTATTATACGGGAGGGAAAGGTCGATCAGCGGGAAATGGCCCGCAACCGCCTGACGGTGGACGAGCTGCTGGAGGAACTGCGGGGGCAGGGGTTCACCAACCCTTCGGCAGTAAAATATGCCATTTTGGAGACCAACGGCCAGCTCTCTGTCCTCCCCTTTGCCACCCAAAAGCCTCCCAATGCCCAGCAGCTGGGACTTGAAGTAGAGCAGACAGACCTGCCTCTGGTGCTGGTCAGTGACGGGCGGCTGCTGGAACGTAATTTGGCCAGCCTGGGGCTGGACCGGGCCTGGCTGGATCAACGGCTGGCAGAGCGGGGCTGCTCCAGCCCCGGGCAGGTGTTCCTGCTTATGGCCGACCGAAAGGGTACTGTCTATCTGGCCCGGAAGGAATTTTCTGTATGAGAGGAGGGGCGCCATGAAGCGTCTTTGGGGCGCCACAGCCCTGCTGATTGTGCTGCTGGTGGCTAGTCTGGCCAATGCCTGGTACTCCAACACGCTTACCCAACATCTGGCCCAGCAGCTGCAGCAGGCCCAGCAGCTGGCCGCTCAGGGGCAGTGGGACAGGGCCGTCCAGCTCACCCAGGAGACTTATCGCCACTGGAACAGCCGCCATTTTTACCTCCACAGCGTCCTGCGACACTCGGACACAGACCAGATTCTCCGCTCCTTTCGTTGTGTCATGCAGTACCTGGAACTGGAAGAGATGGACCAATACGCCGCAGCCAACACAGATCTTATCTCCCAGTTAGAGCTGCTATCCGAGATGGAACAGGCCAGTCTGGTCAATGTACTGTAAATGTCCTCCCTCAGTGCATCCCCTCCCTGCGGGACATAAGAAAGCGGCATCCCGTTCTTACAAGTTTTCTTCCCTCTTTATTGGGGAAACAACCTCCCTATCGTATATGTTTCCTCTATGTTTTGCGGTTGCTCCGTTTCATTCTTCCCCTTTGCGGTACCCACTGCAGACGTCCCACCCCTATCCCACCCTGTCGCGTCTTTTTGCATGAAGGTCGGACAAAATAATGCATAATTTCATTGACTCCTACCGCTTTCCGGTCTATAATGAAGGCAGAGTTCCCTCTCCCCTTCACCGTCGGCAGCGGTATTGGGAAGAGGCTACACTAAGATGGATCGGAGGAGAAGGCAATGACGCAGGAAGAACGGAACCAAGCCATACGCAGCAAAATTGAAGAGGCGTTTTACGGGCTACTGGAAGATTTGCGCCCACTTTTGACCACTGTGGAGGATCAGAAGTGTCTCCACGAAAATATGGAGCGGCTGTGCGGGTGGATCGACGTAATGCCCTTGTCCATGCATAAGGATAAGCATTGGACCCGAGAAGAATTCCAAGCTGCCCTTACCGGCCCAAATGATATGGCAGATCCCCGGTTTGGGGCCTACATGGATGCTTTTTATGAGGAGTATGCGGGCAACAAGGAGGATGCCCTGCACGCCTTCTACGACGGCTTGTTCCAGCAGGAAGAGGCGCTCAACAAGGTGGATTGGCAGTCGGTGTGGGAGTCTGTGCGCTCTAACTATGAGACCTGGCTGAAAACCGAGTACGAAGATGAGTGGCTCAAGGGTGAACAGCACAGCCAGTAACTACATAATTTTTGATAAAAAAACGGCGTCCCTGGGGGGCGCCGTTTTTTTATATCCTTATTCCACTGTTACGCTCTTGGCCAAATTCCGTGGCTTGTCAATGTCACAGCCCCGCATCAGCGCCACATAATAGGCAAACAGCTGCAAAGGCACTACCCCCAGAGAGGGCAGCAGCAATTCGTGGGTGTCCGGGATAGTAATCACTGCGTTGGCCGTCCGGGCCATCTCCTCCCTATGACTCTTGGTTGTCAGTGCCAACACATCCGCGCCCCGGGACTTTACCTCCACCACGTTACTCATGGCTTTCTCAAACAGCCGTCCGCAGGTGGCCAGAGCTACCACCAGGGTTCCGTCCTCCACCAACGAGATTGTCCCGTGCTTCAATTCCCCGGAGGCGTAGGCCTCGGAGTGAATGTAGGAGATCTCCTTAAGCTTCAACGACCCCTCCAGCCCCAGGGCGTAGTCCACATTGCGCCCGATATAGAATACAGAGTTGTGGTTAAAGTACTGAGAGGCAAAATATTGAATATCATCCCGATCTTCCAGCACAGATTCCATCTTGGCGGGCAGCAGCAGCATCTCCTTTAGCGCAGAGCGGTAGTTCTCCTCCTCCACAGTACCCAGCACCCGAGCAAAATAGAGGGCCAGCAAATCAATAAGAGCCATTTGCGTGGAATAGGCTTTCGTGGTAGCCACAGCGATCTCCGGACCTGCCCAGGTGTAGAGTACTTCATCCGACTCCCGGGCAATGGAACTACCCACCACATTGACGATGGACAAAATACGTCCGCCCAGCCGCCTTGCCTCCCGCAGGGCAGCCATGGTGTCCAGCGTTTCCCCCGACTGGCTGATCACCATAACCAGGGTGTGTTCATCGACGATGGGATCCATATACCGAAATTCCGACGCCAGGGCCACTTCTACCGGAATACGGGTCAGCCGTTCCAAATTGTACTTGCCCACCATCCCCACGTGGTAGCTGGAACCGCAGGCCACAATATAGATTTTTCCGATGGAGCGGATATAGTCCTCCGTCAGACCAAAGCCCTCAAAGTACACCTCTCCCTCCCGAATCCGGGGAAAGACGCACCGGCGCAGAGCCTCTGGCTGCTCCATAATCTCCTTGAACATGAAGTGCTCGTAGCCGCCCTTTTCCGCGGCATCAATCTCCCAATCTACGTGGAAAATCTCCTTTTGAATGGGCTGCATCAGGTGGTTGTAGCACTGGATGCCTTCCCGGGTGAGTACAGCGATCTCTCCGTCCTCCATATAGCCCACCTCCCGGGTGTGACGCAGGATAGCGGTCACATCGCTGGCTAAAAAGCTGCACCCTTCCCCATAGCCAAGGATAAGCGGGCTGTCCTTGCGCACGGCAATGAGTTGGTCGGGCACATCAGCGCACAAAATTCCCAGGGCATAGGCCCCCTGAATCCGGTGGAGCACCCGGCCCACAGCCTGAAGCAGGTCGCCGTCGTAGAAATACTCAATGAGCTGGGCCACCACTTCTGTGTCTGTCTCAGAGACAAAGGTCACCCCTTTGTCCATAAGGAAGGACTTCAGTTCGGCGTAATTTTCAATAATCCCGTTGTGAACCACAGCAATTTTTCCACCTTGGCTCACCTGGGGGTGGGAGTTGACGTCGCTGGGGGCCCCGTGGGTGGCCCAGCGGGTATGGCCAATACCCACGGTACCCTCCACCGCCGCTCCGCCCTGGAGCAGATCGGAGAGCACCTGAAGTCGACCCTTGGCCTTGTGGACGGACAGTGTCCCCGTCCGTTGGGAGTACACTGCTACGCCCGCCGAGTCATATCCCCGGTACTCCAGGCGTGCCAGCCCGTCCAGCAGAATGGGGGCGGCCTGTTCACTGCCCACATAGCCTACAATTCCGCACATATTCTGTTTCCTCCTGATTCAATTGGAATGCTCAAGAGGACAAACTCGCAGCCATTTGCACCTCGTTCCCCGGTTCCGGCCCCTTTGTTTTGCGGTTACCCGCATATTTGTCCGCCGGATACGCACCCGGAGCGGTACGGAGGGGCACCCGCCGAAGACTTCGATACTCCCCTCACCTCGTCGTCCCAGGTGCATTCACCCGGGCACTGGCGCTCCTGTTGGACTCACGCCCAAAGTTCTCCTTTCCCTCTGCGATCTGGGACAAGATGCCCGCCATACCTGAGGGCGGGGCTCCCGCCATGCATTATACGGGATTCTTCCCCCGGAGTAAAGGGAAAATTCACCCAAGAAAAACAAAAGGGACGCCTCGGCTTTTGGCCGGGGTGTCCCTTGTTTCGTTTCTTTTGCTCAAAGCATCTTCCGAATGCGTTCCACCGCCTGGCAGGTGGCCTGAGCGTCGCCAAAAGCAGTCAGCCGCACATAGCCCTCCCCGCTGGGGCCGAAGCCCACGCCGGGGGTGATGGCCACATTGGCCCTGTCCAGTACCAAATCGAAGAAGTCCCAGGACCCCATTCTGTCCGGAGTCTTCAGCCAAATATAGGGAGCGTTCACCCCACCAAAGCACTCCAGACCCGCCTGAGTCAGACCTTCCCGGATTACCTGGGCGTTGCGCTGGTAATAGGAAATAGACTCCATGATCTGCTGCCTGCCCTGGGGTGTATAGATGGCAGCGGCACCCCGCTGAACTACATAGGGAACACCATTGAACTTGGTGGTCTGGCGGCGGTTCCACATGGCATTCAGTTTCACACCGCTCCGCTCCAGCTCCATAGGTACTACGGTATAAGCGCATCGGTTCCCCGTAAAGCCGGCAGTCTTGGAAAAGGAGCGGAACTCGATGGCGCAGGTGCGGGCCCCCTCAATTTCGAAGATGCTGTGGGGGATGTCCGGCCCGGTGATAAAGGCCTCATAGGCGGAATCGTACAAAATAACCGACCCGTTGGCGTTGGCGTAATCCACCCACTGCTGAAGCTGCTCCCGGGTGGCCATGGAGCCGGTGGGGTTATTGGGGAAGCACAGGTAAATAATGTCCGCCCGCTCCTTGGGCGGGACGGGGGCAAAGCCGTTTTCCTCCACACAGGGCATATAAATGAGGTTGCTCCAGCGGCCTGTCTCCTCCTGGTACTCTCCTGCACGCCCGGCCATGGCGTTAGTGTCCACATACACCGGGTACACCGGGTCGCACACCGCCACCTTGTTGTCCACCCCGAAGATGTCCCCGATATTACCGCAGTCGCTCTTGGCCCCGTCAGAGACAAAAATCTCCTCCGGCTTAATGTCTACGCCCCGCTCCCGGTAATCAAACTGGGCAATGGCCTCCCGCAGGAAGGGATACCCCTGTTCCGGCCCATAGCCGTGAAAGCCCTCAAAGGTCCCCATCTCCTCCACCGCCTGGTGCATGGCCTCAATCACGGCGGGGGCCAGGGGACGGGTCACGTCCCCAATGGACAGCTTAATGATATTTGCCTCAGGGTGGGCAGCGGTATAGGCAGCAATCCGGCGGGCCACCTCGGAAAACAGGTAGCTGCCGGGCAGCTTTCCGTAATTCTCATTCACTTTAACCATAAGTAACAGCTCCTTTTCGGCGTCAGCCGCAACTCTGATAGTTGATATTATCTCTGAATCCGCTCCTGTTGTCAATGCAAAACTGTCCCTAAAAAGCAGGACTGTCCCCACCCTTTTCCGCATACCTGTGAGTGACAGGAGGTGGTATGGGTGCAGGCGCTGCAGAGAATAACCGATATGCTTTGGTGTCCTTTTCTGCTGGGACTGTTTCTTTTTACAGGTCTGGTCTACTCCCTTGGTTCCGGATTTTTTCAGCTGTTTGGACTGCGCCGCTGGTGGAGCGCCACCCTAGGCTCCCTGTCTGGTTCCAGAGCTTCCAGGGGCAGAGGCTTGACCTCTCTCCAGGCCCTGGCTACAGCCCTGGCCTCCACCATGGGTACCGGCTCCATTGCCGGAGTGGCGACTGCCCTTACCCTGGGCGGGCCGGGCGCTATATTCTGGATGTGGGTATCCGCCCTGCTGGGAATGATGACGGGCTGCGGAGAAAAAATTTTGTCTGTATATTACCAGCGTCCTGCCCCGGGAGGCGGTCTTCAGGGTGGGCCTATGTTTTACCTGCGGGACGGCCTTGGCTGTCCGGGACTGGCCGTGTGGTTTTCCCTGGCCTGTCTGCCTGCCACTCTCGCCGGAGGTGCCCTGGTGCAGTCCTCCTCCATTGCCGCCGCCCTGGAATCCACCTGGGGAATGGCCCGACTGCCGGTTGGGCTGGTGGTAACCCTGTTGGCAGGCGCTATCCTGGCCGGCGGCCTGAGCCGCATTGCCCGGGTATCTTCCGCCCTGGTGCCCGCCATGGCCCTGCTCTATTTGGGCAGCGGAGGGGTGGTGTTAATCTGCCGGGCTCAGGCTGTGCCCGGTGCATTGAAGCTTATTTTTTCCCACGCCCTGTCCCCCGCCTCTGCCCTGGGGGGAGGTGCGGGATGGAGCGTGGCCCGCGCCCTGCGCTACGGAGTAGCCCGGGGGGTATTTACCAATGAGGCGGGACTTGGTACCTCTGCCATGGCCCACGGCGCCGCCCAGGTAGACTCCCCCGCTCGACAGGGGATGTGGGGCATCTTCGAGGTTTGGCTTTCCACCTTGCTGGTGTGTACCGTTACCGCTCTGGTTATTTTGGTCAGCGGCCTATGGCCTGCCCAGGGTGCTCCTGCTCTCTCCGGCGCTCCCCTCACTGCCGCAGCCTTCTCCGTTGTACTGGGTTGGGCGGGGGGCGGAGTAGTGGCCGTCAGTCTTCTGCTGTTTTCCTTTTCTTCCATCCTTGGCTGGAGTTACTACGGGCAGCAATCTCTGCGTTATTTAGCGGGAGACGACCGGTTTCTCCCCCTCTACCGGGCCCTCTTCTTGGCCTGCGTATTGGCAGGCTCAGTATGGGAACCGGTCAGCGTCTGGCTGACAGTAGATCTGTGCAACGCCCTAATGGCTGTGCCCAATCTGGCCGCTCTGCTTTTGTTAGCCCCCCGGGCCCTGCAGTTGTTAGACCCTGCCTGCCGTCGCTAAACCCAAGTTTTACCTATATTTAATTTTTGCACAGCCATATATTTTACATCCCTGTCCTATGATAGGGCATACAATTAGGGATTTATGGGAAAAAGCTCTATTTCCCTCCACTTCGGGAAATACTGTTTTCCAGAGGCCGTCCCCATTCCCGGCCCGCAGAAAGGAGCGTACTGCATATGATCTGCGGTATTATTGACTTGGGTTCCAACACCATCCGTCTATCCATCTATCAGTGCCAGGAGGGCCAGAGCCACCTGCTGATGAACCGAAAGGTCACCGCGGGTCTGGCCGACTATGTGGAGAAAGGGACGCTCAGTCCTCAGGGCATCCAGGTGGCCTGCCATACAGTGAAGGAGTACCGGCGTCTGATGGAAAACCTGGGGTTTCCCAATCCCCACGTCTTTGCAACCGCCTCCTTGCGCAACGTCTCCAACACTCAGCAAGCCGCCCGGCGCATTCTGGAGGAGACTGGTCTTACAGTCGATGTGCTCTCAGGGGAGGAAGAGGCACAGCTTTCCTTTTTGGGCGCGGTGGGGGTGGGGCCGGAGCAGGGTCTGCTCATTGACCTGGGCGGCGGCTCCACTGAGCTGGTGGAGTACCAGGGGAAGGAAATTCGCTCCAGCTGCTCCCTGAATTTGGGCTGTCTGTCCCTGTTCAGCAGAAATGTGGCTTCCCTTCTTCCATCTAAGGAGGAGCGCCGGGCTATCCGCTCCCAGGTGCGGGAACAGTTGGATCACCACATCCCCGCACCTCCCACCATCGCCCACGCCTGTGGCGTGGGCGGTACTGCCCGGGCCGCCTGCAAGGCGGCCAACCTCTTCTTCGACCGGCCCCGGGACTGCCGTATGCTCTCTGCCGGTGAGCTGCGGCGGCTACTCAAGCGCCTGAAAAAACCCACCCGGGCTGACCTCCACCTGCTGCTGAAAACTGCCCCCGACCGCGTCCACACCCTGATTCCCGGCATGCTGGTTCTGGACACCATTGCCCGGACCTATGGGCTGGAAGATATCACTGTCAGCCCCTGGGGTGTACGGGAGGGCTATCTCAGGGAGCGGGTTCTGAAAGGGGAGGAACCACTATGAGAGAGAGCTTGGACACCCGGTTCACTCAGGACAGGGAGCTCTCCTGGCTGAAATTTAACCAGCGGGTGCTGGATGAGGCCACCGACGAGACCGTTCCCTTGATGGAGCGGTTAAAGTTTGCCGCCATCTTTACCAGTAATCTGGATGAATTTTTTATGGTTCGGGTAGGTTCTCTCACCGACATGGCCATGGTTAAGCAAACCCATAGGGACAATAAGAGCGGCATGACCCCCAAAGAGCAGCTTCAGGCCATCTTCAAAGGGGTTGTCCCCCTTTATAAGCAGCGGGACAGAGTCTTTGCCCAGTTGGAGCTGCGCCTGCGCTCCTGCAACATCTGCCGGCTGTCCATGGAGGAACTGGACAGCCGGGCCAGAAAGCAGGTGGAGCGGTGGTATTTTAACCAGGTACGCCCTGTTCTCTCCCCCCTGGTGGTGGATCTGCATCACCCCTTTCCCCACCTATCTAACAAGCGCCCGGTCATTGCCCTGGCACTCCAGCGTGAGGGACAAGCCGCCTTCGGCCTGCTGCCCCTGCCTCCCGGCCTTCCCTCTTTCCTGCGCTTGGAGGAACCAGGTGCCCATTACATTCTGCTGCAGGATGTGCTCATGGCCTTTGCGGGAGAGGTGTTTCGCCAGTTCTCCATCGTGGAAAAAGCGGTGGTGGCAGTGACGCGCAATGCCGACATCAGCCCTGAGGATGAGTCTTACGACGTGGATGAGGATTTCCGCCAACACATGCGGAAACTGGTCAAAAAGCGCGCCCGGCTGGCCCCTGTCCGCCTGGAACTTCAGGGGGGGAAGGCAGAGCGGCTGATCTCTTTCCTGTGCGACAGGCTGGCGCTCCCCAGAGAGCAGGTATTTAAATCCCGCGTCCCCCTCTCCTTGGCCTATGTTCAGGAACTAACCGCCCTTCTCCCTCCGGAGAGCGTCCGCTCTCTGTGCTATCCTCCCTTTTCTCCCCGGTTTCCTTCCTGTCTGGATCCCCAGAAACCTGTCCTCCCCCAAATTCTTCAGCGAGACGCCCTGGTGTTCTACCCCTTTGAGCAGATGGAGCCCTTTCTCCGACTCATCCGTGAGGCGGCCTTTGACCCGGAGGTGCTCTCCATTAAGATCACCATCTACCGCCTGGCCGCCCGGGCTAAGCTGGCCGAATACCTGTGCGCTGCCGCGGAAAACGGCAAGGACGTCACTGTGCTTATGGAACTGCGGGCCCGCTTTGATGAACAGAATAACATCCTCTGGGCAGAACGCATGGAGGAGGCAGGCTGCACCTTACTTTACGGCTTCGAGGGAATTAAAGTTCACTCCAAAATCTGCCTGATTACCCGCCGGGCCCGGGGCGGCATCCAGCACATCACCCAGGTGGGAACCGGAAACTACAATGAGCAGACCGCACGCCTTTATACTGATCTGTGCCTGATGACTGCCGACCCCACCATAGGGGCTGATGCCGCGGCCTTTTTCCAGAACATGGCTGTGGGACGCTTTGACGGAGCATACAGGCGGCTGCTCGCCTCCCCCCTGGGACTTCGGGATAAGGTCATGTCCCTGATAGACCGGGAAATTTCCAAGGGGGCGGACGGCTATATTTTTCTTAAACTGAACTCCATCACCGACCGTCTTCTCATTGATAAGCTCTCCCAGGCCTCACAGGCGGGAGTGGAAGTGGTAATGAATGTGCGTGGAATCTGCTGCCTTGTCCCGGGGATACCCATGCTGACAGAGCATATTCAGGTGTTCTCCATTGTGGGCCGCTATCTGGAACATAGCCGTATCTATCAGTTTGGCCGGGGGGAACAGGCAGACCTCTACATCTCTTCTGCCGACTTTATGACGCGGAACACCGAGCGCCGGGTAGAGATTGCCGCCCCCATATCCCAAAGCTGGTGCCGTAGCCGTCTTCTTCACATCATTGACCTGCTCTGCCGGGACAACGTAAAATCCCGTCAGCTTGGGCCTGACGGGCTGTATCGCCCCCTCATACAGCAGGAATCTCCCTGCTGCAGTCAGGAGGTATTTCAGTCCGAGCCCGTCCCGTGTCCCGCCCAGGGGGTTGGTCACAGTTGGCTTCCAGCCCCCTTCTCCCGCCTGCTTCGCCATCGGCCCTAAGTACGCCCCCGCCCTACTGCGGGGGCGCGCTTTTTTCTTTAAAATTGTAAAAAACGTCAAGAGACTTTTGCTTAAATTTATAGTATATTATTGTATATTACTAAAATTCAGAGGTATTCTTCCACGATACATAGGAACAGGAGCGTATCATCCATGAAACAGCTCTCCTTACGTGTACTGCGGGCCGATCCCGCCGGCAATATTACTTTGTATGTTCTGGACCCCGTGGCTCCGGAGCTGAGGCCCAGGGTCACCGCCTGCCTGTTAGGAATGGCTCAATTTAAGGCGGAACAGCTGGCCTATTGCTGCCCTCCGGTCATGGGCGGGCAGGCCAGAATTGAAATGGCCGGCGGGGAGTTCTGCGGCAATGCCACCCGCGCCTTTGCCATGGTACTGCAGCAGGAAATGGGGTTCCCCTCCCCGTGCTCCATGTCTTTAGAGGTAAGCGGTTGTGACCACCTGGTTTCTGCCTTCTCCGACTTGTCCGCAGGAACAGCTGAGGCCGAGATGCCTCTTCCGGGCAGTGTACGCCGCCTTCAGGTGGGGGGAAAGCCGGGGGTGCTGGTGGACTTGGGTGGAATTGCCCACCTGGTAGTGGAACAGGTCTCTCCCAGCCTGGAATTTTTCCGGACTGTGGAGCCCGTATTTCAGGAAATCCCCCATCTGGAGGCCTATGGGGTCATGTTCTTAGATCGGGAGGGCAGCCGTGTTACCCCTCTTGTTAAGGTACCTGCCGCCAATACCTTGGTGTGGGAAGGAAGCTGTGGTTCCGGTTCTGTGGCCGCTGCTGTGGCCGGCTCTCTGGGCGCCCCAGACGGGCAATACACCCAGGATTTAAACCAGCCTGCAGGTGTGATTCGCGTTAAGCTGGCCCTGGAGCAGGGACAGGTCACCCAAGTAAGCATTGGCGGCCCTGTCCGCCTGGATGCACCTGTCACTGTGACCATTCCCCTGTAACGGTTCATTCTGGGGAAGGGGCACACCGCCTCTTCCCCAACCTTGTCATGGGACTGACCATTTTCTCGTGGGAGTAAATGGTGAAAAAACGGAATTTCCCCCTTGACAATTTTAAATTGTTTGTTATAATAGCTTTCGTGCTCACGGTAAGTGAGCAGAAATAGCGGGATTGTGTAAGGGTAGCACGACAGACTCTGACTCTGTTTGTGAGGGTTCGAATCCTTCTCCCGCTGCCAAATTAGAGCAAACGTTTTTACGTTTGCTCTAATTTTTTAGAATTTTTTGGCTTATTTTGTGGGGCCTCAACCGACCGGAGGAAATGCACTCCCGGGGCTGACACTCCGCCCACGCTGCCCCGGTTTTTACCGTGCAAAAGAGCCCCGGCTCTCTGCATATTGCAGAGAGCCGGGGCTCTTGACCTCGCCGTGGATTCATTAACCTGAACCTGTGTTTCTCACGGGATTCAATCTGCCATCGCCGCTGCCCGAGCCATGACCGCGCATTCCTCCCGGGTGACGAAGGCGCGGGGGCTGGCCCCATTGGTCAGGCCCATGGCCTTGGCCTCCTCCAGCAGCTCCGGCATGGTGGCCGGCTCCTTGGCCCGCCGGGCCAGGTAGTCCTCCAGCATAGCGTCAAACTGTTCCTGGGTCACATCTTCTCCCTCCTCCATCTCCCGGGCCACGTCCGCCCGGAAGTCATCCATGGTCTTGCCGAATTTGGGGAACCAGTGCAGCACGTCGGCGTGGTTGCTGGCGACGCCCCTCCGGTACCCCTCCTGGTGGCAAAGAACCACCCCATCCGTCTGCGGATCCAGCCCGTACTCCTTACAGAGCATTGCCGTCAGCTCCACCGCAGCCTGATATACCGCGGCGAAGTACGCCCCGTCCTCCAGGCCGTCCTCGCAGATCTCAAAGCCGATGTGGGTGTCGTTTCCGCTGCCCTTTGACCCGCTGGCGCAGTGCCAGCCCCGCCAATTCCACGGCAGGGTCTGCACCACCCCCACCTGGCCGTCAGCAAACCTGCCCACGAAGGCGTGGACGCATTTGGACAGGCCCGGCCTGTCCCAGTGATTCCCGGCAGTGTTGAGGCCCGTAGTTTCGTTTCCCGGCACGTACCGGCTCACCCGGGGATTATCCGCCCCGGTGGAGTGGACTATCACCCCTCGAGGGGTGATGGTCCTTCCTTTGGTGTAGCAGTCGTTCCGGGTGAGCAGCTGTTTTTCCAGCCGCATAGCCGTTACTGGTCGTTGGCGGCGTCGGCGGCCATACAGCGCGCTACGACAGCCTCGAACACTTGGAGGTCATGGGGGGCATAGGCCTCCACCAGGGCGTCGTAATGCCGGCCGATGAACTCCCGCACCGCCTTGTCCTCCTCACGGGTGAGGGGGCGGTTCACCTGGGCGGCTGCCAGCCCCAGCATCAGGTCGGGGAAGTTGTTTCTCTCCGTCTGCTGAAATACCTCGTACAAAAACTTGGCGTCCATGCTCATTCTCCTTTCCTGTTCCACAATATAGTTACTGGGACAACTGTTTGGCTGCCTGGTTGACCCCGGTGGCCGCCAGGCCGGAGGCGATGCCCACCGCCAGGGCGGTGAGGAGATCGCCGGCGGGAAAGTCGGGCATCCCCAGCTAAAGCCCGGCCACTCCCAGCGCACCCCCCACCAGCCCGCAGGCGATGGGGATGTATTTGTCGTTGTTCCAGGGGCTGGCCTTCACCACCAGCCCCACCAGGTAGCACACCACCGTGATGGCGGCCACGCTGGCTACTCCGATTTCCATGTTCCCGCTCCTCCTTTGTTGGTTTCCAGGACGGTAATTCGCCGCTCGTGATCATCCAGTACCCCGTCCTGCTCCTGGTTGTGCTTCCATAGCCGGTCGTGGCTTTTGGCGTTGCGGTCGCTGATCTCGCTCAGGCTGCCAGTGAGCTGGTCCAGCCGGGCTGTCAGCTTTACAATAGAGGCGTTAAGCTCCAAAAGCGGTTTGACCACCGTCACACCCAGCCCCACCAGCACTACCAGCACACCTACCACGCCCCACTCGGTCATCCTCTTCCCCCCTTTCTTGCTGTGAGTGGGTAATCGCGCCGTTTCAACGGGGAGCAGCTATGCAACGGCGCAATCCGCCCTCACCTATGGAGATGCCGCGTCAAATGGTGTATGCCAAAGGACATCCACCAGAGGATAAAAAATCCTCCCGGACAAGCCGGGAGGATTCATTCTGTTTCCACGGATATTCTATTGTGCCGGGGGCCCACAGTACAGGTTATACCGCCTTACAAAGCAGGGCCGCCCCCACCACCCCCGCGTCGTTGCCCAGGGAGGCCCGAACCAGGCGGGTGGGCATTCTTTTGTCAAAACTGCCCCGCTCCACCAACTCCCGCAGCGGCTCCAGCAGCAGTTCGTCCTCCGCATGGCTGATACCGCCCCCCAGGCAGATGACCTTGGGCTGCAGCACATTGATTAGATTAATAAGGCCTATTGCCACTTCCTGGCGGTACTCCTCCAACACTTGGGAAGCGGTGGCATCCCCCTCCTTGGCCGCCTGGAAAGGGGTTCGGCCCTGTACCTTCTCCGGATCCCCGTCGCACAGTGCCCACAGCCGGCTGTCCGGGGCCTTCTCCATGGCCTGCCGGGTCATACGAATAAGGGCGGTGGCTGAGCCGTACTGTTCCCAACAGCCCCGGTATCCGCAGCCGCAGAGGTGGCCGCCGGGATGGATAACCATATGTCCCACCTCCATGCCGGAGTTGGCGCAGCCGGTGAACAGCTTCCCATTCACCACCATGCCCCCGCCGATCCCCGTGCCCAGGGTGACCATGACTGTGGGGTTGCATCCCCTGGCCGCCCCCGCCCAGTACTCTCCCAGGGCGGCACAGTTGGCGTCATTGCCCAGGTAGATGGGTACATCCCACTCCTGCTGGAACAGCTCCCGCAGGGGGGTGTCCCGGAAGGGCATGTTGGCCGTGGTCACCACCACACCCTGCTTATTGTTCACCAGGCCGGGCAGTCCCACGCCCACCGCCTGAACGTCTTGGCGGGACAACCCGCCGGCCAGGCGGACCTCCTCAGCCAGAAGGGACAGTTCCCGGCACAGGGCCCGGTCGGACATGCTGCGGTCCACCGGCCGGCTCACCTTCTGGAGAATGGCCCCCCGCTCATCCACAAGGCCAGCCACCAGGTTGGTGCCACCCACGTCAATGCCGATATATTCCATGGTTCACCCCTCGCTCTCCCTCATCAGCTTCTCAAAGTGCCGATCCATCCGCTCGGTCAGCTCCAGGGCGGCGTTATGCCCCATCTTTCGGTGGCGGTTATTCATGGCCGCCACCTCTACGATGCTGGCTAAATTCCGTCCCGGCTTTACAGGGATGGTGACGGCGGGGATCTTTACCCCCAGGATCTCGGTAAAGGCCCCCTCCAGCCCCAGCCGGTCGTACACTGCGCTGTCGTCCCAGGGCTCCAGCTTAATGACCAGATCGATCTGCTGCTTAATTTTAATGGCCCCCATACCAAACAGGTGGCTGACATCGATAACGCCGATGCCCCGCAGCTCCATATAGCGGCGGATGAGTTCCGGGGCCGTGGCCTCCAGAGTACCGGAGTTGGTCTCCTTGATCTCCACCGCGTCATCTGCAATCAGGCGATGGCCCCGCTTAATCAGCTCAATGGCCACCTCACTCTTGCCCACACCGGACTCCCCCTGGAACAGCACCCCTTCGCCGTAGACCTCCATCATCACGCCGGAGCGGGTAATGCAGGGGGCCAGATGGTTATAGAGGCTGCCAATGAGGGCACTCATAAATGCGGAGGTGTGGGCCTTAGTGCGAAGCACGGTACGACCGTACTTCTCCGCCATCTCCAAGCACTCTGGAAAGGCCTCCAGCCCCCGGGTAATGATCAGGGCGGGCACCGGGTAGGCCAGCAGCCGGTCAAAGCTCTCCCGTCTGCGCTGAGAAGTCATTCCCGCCACATAGGTGGTCTCCGTCAGCCCGATGAGCAGCAGGCGCTTGGTATCAAAGTGTTCAAAAAATCCCGACAAAGGAAGGCCGGGACGGTTTACGTCCACCGTATGCAGAGGAATATCCTCATAGTCCGGCCCCTTGCTGAGAATTTCCAGATTAAATTCCCGAATAATTTCTCCCAATTTGACGCTGTGTGTACTCTCTGGCATAGTATGCCCCTTTCTCCCCGATGGGTTTCACTGTCTCTTCTCCCCGGGGAAGAAGATTTTGTATCCTTTAGTATAGACGAAAATCCCACCGGGCGCAAGACTGGACGCCCGGGGGGAATACTTTTTCTTTTCTATGATTTTCTCCCTCCTGCTGTAAAAAAAGTCTTGCATTTTGGGGACAACTCTGCTATGATATCAGTCGAAGCTTTTTTGAAAGCGATTCTCATAGCGAGGAGGTAAGCAACATGGCCAAATGCGAATTCTGCGACAAGGGCGTCACCTTCGGCATTCAGGTTTCCCACTCCCATCGCCGGTCCAACCGCACCTGGAAGCCCAAC
>CALWYD010000036.1 GCA_944385675.1 uncultured Oscillospiraceae bacterium | reverse complement strand
CCAATCTGCTTGTCAACAGTGACATAAGTAAGCCCAATGCTGTGGGCTGCGCCATGCAGAAAAAGCGCCTGGAGTGCGCCATTGCGCTTAAGGCCATTGACGCTGGCCTAGGAGAGTAAGAGATGACAGCGGACAATTACTCCTTGTAATCGCAGGAATTTAGGGCAAAACGCAAGATGTGCCAAGTGTCGCAGTTAGACGTACAAGATATTGCATTCGACAGGCATCGCCTTTTGGCGGTGCCTGTTCTTTGGTTTTGGCGGTTTACATAATGATGTAGACATAAAACTTATACATAATGAAAATATTTTTGATTTTTCGCGTTTTTGGCTTGCGTAATGGCGAAGAAGGGATTATAGTATATTCACATCTTTTTTTGCGAGAGGACGGTTTGTGCGCATGCGGGGGATGAAACTGGGTTTTATCGGGGCCGGAAATATGGCCACCGCTATTCTGGACGGGGTGGTGGGTAAGGATCTGGCCTGGCCGGAGGGGATCTATATTTCCAATCCCCACCCCGAAAAGTTGGAGTATCCCAAGTCCCTGGGCGTCCATACCACCCAGGACAACGCCCAGGTGGCCGCTGCGGCAGACCTGATCATCCTGGCGGTCAAGCCACAGAAGTTTGAGGAGGTGCTCCCCGGCATCGCGGAACATGTGGCCGGCAAGTGCGTGGTCTCTATCGCCGCCGGCATCTCCACCGACTACTTGAAAAGCCGTCTGCCCGGGGCCCATGTGGTGCGTGTCATGCCCAATACCCCCCTTCAGCTGGGCATGGGAGCCACTGCCATTGCCCAGGCGCCCGATGTGCCGGAGTTCTACTTCCGCGCCGTGTGCGATATCTTCGCTGCCGCAGGCCTCACCGCTGTGATCCCCGAGTCCCAGATGGACGCGGTGATCCCGGTCAGCGGCTCCTCTCCCGCGTTTTTCTTCCGCATGGCCGCTGCCATGACCAGGTGGGCGGGGGAGCAGGGGATGGACGAGGACCTGGCCCTGCAGCTGTGCGCGGCTACCATGGCCGGTGCGGCCGAGATGCTCCTCTCCTCTGGGAAGAGCGCCCAGGCGCTCACCAATCAGGTCTGTTCCCCCGGAGGGACTACCCTGGCCGCCCTCACCGCCTTTGATGAGCGGGACTTTGAGGGCCTCATCTCCGACGCCATGACCCGATGCGCCCAGCGCTCCAAAGAGCTGGGGAAATAAGTCTGCTTCTATCTTCCTGTTTTTCCTCATAGGCTGTTCTGAGGTGACAGCCATGGGAAAAAGCTCTGTGAAAGTCTTGGACTTGCAGTTGGCCGGCCGGGTCCCGGCCCTGGCCGTCTTGTCTGTGTTTTTTATGGTAGGCGCTGTTGTGGGGTGTCTGCTGGCGGGCAAAGTGGGCGGCGGCGGAAGCGACGCCCTGGCCGATTACTTACAACGCTATTTTGCCATGATCCAGTCGGGAGCTGTATCCCGGCCGGATGTGTTGCCTTTGATCTGGGAGACATTCCGCTGGCCTCTGTTTGCCGCCCTGCTGGGACTGACCGCCCTGGGGGTACTGGGCCTGCCTGTACTGTTTGCAGTACGGGGATTTCTGCTGTGTTTTGCCGTCTCCTCTTTCTTCAGAATGTTTGGCGGTGTGGGCTTGCTTCTCGCGGCGCTGGCGTTCGGCATTACCAGTCTGATCACCATTCCCGTCCTGTTTATTCTGGGGGTACAGGGGCTGCTTTGTGCGGGAATGCTGGCAGACCAGCTGCTGGGAGACGGCAGCGGCAGGGGAGTACGGCCCGGCCGCGCTTATCTGCTGCGCTGCTGCGCATGCTGTGGCGCTCTTTGTGTGTGTGTCTGTGTGGAATATTTTGCGCTTCCCGCCCTGCTGCAGGCAGTGGTGGAGCTTTTGGCGTGAGCGCGAGAGGGAGGGATCAGAATGGATTATCTGGAAGGGTATGAACGGTGGCTGCGTACAGAGAAGAAGGCCTCGGACAATACCCTCAGCTCCTATTTGCGGGATATCCGTCAGTTCCTCACCTATCTCGCCTGTGTCCCACTCAAGCCGGAGCGGGTCACCCGGCAGGATATTGAGCAGTACACCAAGCACCTGACCTCTATCGGCAAGTCGGTCTCCACCGTGACCCGGTGTGTGGCCTCTCTGAAGTCTTTTTATACATACCTGCTGGCGGAAAATGTGGTTCCGGTCAACCCGGCCAAAACAGTCACCCCGGCCAAGGTGGAGCGTAAGCTGCCCCAGATCCTTACCAGCAAAGAGGTGGACCTGTTTTTGGAACAGCCGGAGTGCACCGACGCCAAGGGCTACCGGGATAAGGCCATGCTGGAGCTTTTGTACGCCACCGGCATCCGGGTCAGTGAGCTGATCAGCCTGGATCTGGACAATCTGAACCTGTCCGCAGGGTTTCTCAGGTGTGAGGGACGGGGGAGAGAGCGCATCATCCCCCTCTATTCCGCCGCCGTACACGCTCTGAGGGAGTACGTGGAAAAGGTGCGCCCCCAGATGGTGGAGCAGCCCAGAGAAAAGGCGCTTTTCGTCAATGTGAACGGACGGCGCATGTCCCGTCAGGGATTTTGGAAGATCATCAAGCAGTACCAGGAGAAGGCAGGCATCAAAAAGGACATTACCCCCCACACCCTGCGCCACTCCTTTGCCGCCCATCTGCTGGAGAACGGGGCCGACCTGCACTCCATCCAGGAGATGCTGGGCCACGCGGATATCTCCTCCACCCAGATCTATCCTCAGGTGGTGGGGAAGCATCTCACGGACGTCTACGCCAAGGCACACCCCTTGGCTTAAACCACAAAGGGCCGGGACCATCCCGGTCCTTTTTCTTCTTTCTTC
>CALWYD010000035.1 GCA_944385675.1 uncultured Oscillospiraceae bacterium | reverse complement strand
GCCGGAGGGTGCCCCAGCGGTCATCCCAGCCCAGCACCAGGGATTTTCCGCCCCAAAAATAATTCACTTTTCCTACCAGCTGGCAGGCAGTTTCCACCACAGCCCGTCGCTCTGGGGACAGATCTGCAGGCAAATTGGCCAGGAGTTTCTTGGCATCTTGGCTGGAGATGGTCAGGTCTCCGGCCAGGGCCGTGAGCAGATCCGAGCTGGCCAGGAGCTCGTCCAGGGCTTCGTTTTGCCAGGCAGTAAAACTGTAAAACACCCGCATATCATCTGGTGTCCTGGCGGTGATGGTGATGGTCAGCACCTCCTTTGTGGAATCTGGGGTTCCTTCGCTGGCTGGGATCTCCACCGTTTCTGTTGCAGTGGTGATCTTGGTCATGTCCCAGAATACTGTCCGCAGGAGCTCCACCCGCTGCGGGTCCAGAACCGCCACGTCCACGCCGTCCTCCGCCCCCGCCGTCTTAGCAGCAAATACCGCCAGTACATCTGACCAGGACGGAGGCTGTCCCTGAATCTCCACTTGGTCATATGTCCCGTCCTCCTGCAACTGGGCCAAGCGTTCCGCTAGTTCCCCATTGAGCTGGGCCACCGCTGCGGAGGGAGAAACCGCATCCGGGGAGTTACTGTCATTGGCAAAGAAGATGCCAATGGGGGAGACAATGAGCATCCCTACCAGGCAAATCACCAGGACTATGACAATCACCACCCAACCGCCGGCAGCGATGGTGACAGCCAGGGAATGGGCTGCGGCCACCGCTCCCTTGACTGCCGCGCTGACGGTTCTTGCTGCGGATCTGGCGGTCACAGCGGCGGATTCCGCCGTCAGACGGGTGACCTGGGTCGTCCGCTGGGCGCTGTGTGCGGCGGCCTGCATGGTGCACACAGAACTCCCCAACTGCCGCGCCGTCTCAGTTGTCTGCTGAACTGTTTTCACCGTTCTCCCAGGGATACGCTTCGCACTCCTTGTGGCTCTGGCCGGGGCCTTTCCCGGTGTTCCATGTCCTGGCCGTACCTTAATGCCGGCTCTACCTGGCAGAGACTTCTCCTTGAATGCTTGGCCAGGCGACAAATTGATAGAGCTCTTGGCCCCCAAAGGGTGGGCCTGCCCAAATAGGGAGACGCCATGTCTGCCCTGCCCTCCAGTGGGCGTTGGGCCACCGCTTTTCATACCGCGTCTCTGCTCCGTCCGCCGAATCGCCAGGGAACGCCCCTGCCTTTGAACCAGTTCATCCCTGTTCTGTACAGACGTTTGCACGGCTGGGACCTGCCGCTCCATATAGGCGTCCTTGGTTTTAATTACCTCGTGCCCGGCTTGCGGCGCAGTGGGCCTGCCCTGGACACTGTCTGGGGTACCGCCACCACGAGAGGTGCCTCTGCCGTCGGTCTCCCGTGTTTTGATCTGCTGACGGCCTGCTGGTTGGTTCTCCGGCCCCGTTCTTGGATGCTCCTCCGGCCTCTCCGGTGAGCCGGAATATTCAGGGGGCGTTTGGACCGGCTTCTGGGAGCTCCCCGTCTTTCTTCTGCCCTTCAGCAGGTTCTCGACACCACGTTCTATCTGCCTGGAACTGCCAGCGGCAGCGTCCTCGACCTGATCCCCGCCATACCCGTCCTGCTGGCCACGCTGGACAGCATCCCGGAATTGGAGGCGCAATCGCTCTGTACCGTCCTCCAATCCCCGGTGGACAAGCTCCTTGGGGGCAGATTTGACCTTCTCCTTCAGTCCCTTGGCTCCTGTATGCTTCTCCTTGATTTTCTCGATGCACTGTCACCTCCTGTCTGGCGGGGCCGGAGCCGAAAAACAGCTCCGGCCCCTTCTTGCTACGACGTTATCTCGGACGGACGGGTCGTCATCAGCTGATAGAGCTTATTTCTGGGAAAGCTGTTCATGAAGGGGACGATGGCACTGCCGCACTTGATCAGTCCGCGCCCAGAGTCTACGTTGGTGATATAGGAGAGCTGATTGTCGGAGATGTTCAACAGCTTGGCCAGTTCTGCCCGGTCGGTGGCGGCCTGGTTGAGCATGACCAGGAACTCGCTGTTGGCCAACATAGTGCGGGCAGTGTGGGATTGGAGCAGGTCGTCCACGTTCTGGGTCAGGCCAGTACAGCAGGCCCCGTACTTCCGCACTCGCTTCCAGAGAGTAAACAGGAAGTTGGCGCTGTACTCATGCTGGAACAGCAGGTAGATCTCATCAATATAAACCCAGGTGCTCTTGCCCAGCTTCCGGTTGCGGATGATGCGGTTGAATACGCTGTCCAGCACCACCAGCATCCCCACCGGCTGGAGTTGCTTGCCCAAGTCCCGAATGTCATAGCAGAGGATGCGGGAGCTGGTATCCACGTTGGTTGGCTTGGCAAAGGTGTTGAGGCTGCCCTCGGTGAACAGCTCAATAGCCAGTGCCACATCACGGGCCTCGGACTCCGGCTGGCGGAGCAGCTCGGCATAGAAATCCTGGAGGGTAGGGACGCTCCCTTGATACCCGCCCCGGATGTATTCGCGGTAGCACTGGGCCGTACAGCGGTCGATAATGGACTTCTCCTTGGCTGACAGCTTCCCGGAGCCCACCAGCTGCTCACACAGTGAGAGCAGGAACTCGGATTTCAGTACCACAGGGTTCTCGCCGTCGCCGTAGCCCTGCTCCATATCCATGGCGTTGATGTGGTTGGGGGACGTGGCGGAAATGCTGATGACTTCGCCGCCCAGCCCCTCGATGAGGGGCCGGTATTCGGCCTCCGGGTCGATCACGATGATGTCATCCGGCACCTGATCCTTACTTTGGTCGTCCGCAT
>CALWYD010000034.1 GCA_944385675.1 uncultured Oscillospiraceae bacterium | reverse complement strand
CCGGTGGAAACTGCCCGACAGTTTCTGAAGGCCGGAGCCACCCACCTGCATATGGTTGACCTGGATGGTGCCCGGGACGGACAGAGAAAAAACATCGAAATTGTCCGGGCTGTCGTTGGAGTGGGACTGAAGGTGGAATTGGGGGGCGGACTGCGCTCCCTGGCCGATCTGGACGCTGTGTTCCATCTGGGTGTGGAGCGGTGTGTCATCGGTTCTGCCGCCGTCAGCTGCCCCGACTTTGTAAGGGCCAGCGTGGAACGCTGGGGGGCAGGGCGCATTGCAGTGGGTATTGACGCCAAAGACGGCTTGGTTCGCACCGCCGGTTGGGAACAAAATTCCGGGTTGGACGCCCTGGAGTTTGCCCGGAAGATGGAGAAACTCGGGGTGGGTCATATTATTTTTACTGACATCGACACTGACGGCACCCTGTCTGGCCCCTCTTTTGACCGGCTGGCTCAACTGCAGAAGGCGGTGAGCTGTGCCATCACAGCCTCAGGCGGCGTATCCAGCAACCAGGACCTGTGCAGGCTCAGGGATATGGGGCTGTACGGGGCTATTATCGGAAAAGCTTGGTACGCCGGGAAGCTGGATTTGAAACGGGCGGTGGAGGAGGCGGGGCCCCAGTGATCACCAAACGAATTATCCCCTGCCTGGATGTAAAAAACGGGCGCGTGGTAAAGGGAGTCAATTTCACCGGGCTTAATGATGTATCTGACCCTGTAGAGCTGGGCCGATTCTACAGCGACTGTGGAGCAGACGAACTGGTCTTTTACGATATCACTGCCTCGGCAGAGGGCCGGGCGCTGTTCACGGATATTCTCACCAGGGTAGCCTCCACCATTTTCATCCCCCTCACTGTGGGGGGCGGCATCAACACCTTAGAGGACTTTGACCGGGTGCTGAAGTGCGGCGCTGACAAGGTGAGCGTCAATTCCGGGGCAATTCGGGATCCCTCTCTGATCGGAGCCGCCGCCAAGCGCTACGGAAACCAGTGCGTGGTGCTCAGCGTGGACGCCAAGCGGGTAGACGGAACGTTCAGAGTCTTTGCCAAGGGCGGCCGGGAGGACACCGGCCTGGACGCCATTGAGTGGATCAAATGGGGCGTTGACCAGGGAGCCGGCGAGATTGTCCTGAACAGCATCGACACCGATGGGGTCAAAAGAGGCTTTGACCTGGAGATGTTGAAGGCCGTGTGCCAATCGGTCAACGTGCCGGTGATTGCCTCAGGGGGGGCGGGGAGCATTCAAGACTTCATTACCCTCTTTGAGACCCTGCCCAAAGTGGATGCAGGGCTGGCCGCCTCAATTTTCCACTTTGGACAGGTGGAAATTCCAACACTTAAACGGGCCCTGGCGGAACAGGGCATCCCTGTGCGGATACAGCACATGTAAAGGAGATACAGTATGCTTTCCATTGATCAGTTAAAATTTGACGAGCGGGGATTGATTCCTGCCATTGTGGTAGATGGGGGAACCAAGGATGTTCTGACCCTGGCCTACATGAATCGGGAGAGCCTGGAGATTACCATGAAGGAGGGGCGCACCTGCTTCTGGTCCCGCTCCCGGCAGGAGCTGTGGCGCAAAGGGGAAACCAGCGGCAATATCCAGTGGGTGATAGATATTACCGCCGACTGCGACCGGGACGCCCTGGTGGTTCGGGTGAACAAGACAGGCCCCGCCTGCCACCTTGGAACGGATTCCTGTTTTAACGACACTCTTTTCATCGGACAGGCTGACCAGCCCTTCTCAGTCAAGGGCCTCTACACCCTTCTGCAAAAGAGAAAGGAGATGCTTCCTGAGGGCTCCTACACCACCTACCTCTTTCAAAAAGGGCTGGACAAGATTTTGAAGAAAGTTGGGGAGGAGTGTACCGAAGTCATTATCGCAGGAAAGGCAAAGGATAAACGGGAGACTATCTATGAAATTGCAGATCTGATGTATCATGTAATGGTTCTGATGGTGGAATCTGGGATTACTGTGGATGAGGTCACGGAAGAGCTCTCCCGGCGCCATATCATTGACCACAAAGTCAAACAGGAGAAGATGACCTGATGAGGCAAAACCTTCATACACATACCACATTTTGTGACGGGAAAAATACCCCCCTGGAGATGGTACAGGCGGCTTTGGCCCAGGGGCTGGACAGCCTTGGCTTCTCCGGGCACTCCCCTCTTCCAGGGACAGACTGGTGTATGAACCAGAGCACAGTCCCAGAGTATCGCAGAGAGATCTTGGAGTTGAGAGAGCAGTACAAGGGAGAACTGGAGATATTCCTGGGCCTGGAACAGGACATCCTTTCCCCCCTGCCGGATCAGCCCTATGACTATCTCATCGGCTCCGTCCACTCAGTACTTCGGGGGGAAGAGATGGTCTACGTAGACGAGAGCCGGGAGAGTTTTCTACAGGGGATTCAGAGTTGGTTTGGCGGAGATCCCCTGGCCTTTGCCGAAGAATATTACCGGCAGGTGGGAACTGTAGCCCAGAAGACCGGCTGCCAGATTGTAGGGCATCTGGATCTTATTTGCAAATTCAACCAGGGAGACCAAATCCTGGACACCAGCCACCCCAGGTATCAAAAGGCGGTTCTGGGGGCCCTGGAGGAGCTGTCCTCCCGGAACGTAATCCTAGAAATTAACACGGGGGCCATGTCCCGGGGCTACCGAACACAGCCCTATCCAGCCCCTTGGATTTTAAAAGCTGCGCGGGAGATGAAATTCCCCATCTGTATTACCAGCGATGCCCACAGCACAGAGCATCTCACCTTTGCTTTTGACCAGGCGGCCCAGATGGCCGGCAGCTGCGGCTACCAAGAGACTATGTATCTCACCAAACAAGGATTTATACCGGAACGTCTGCAAACCTTCTGACTGTCGCTACAGTCTCCTTCCGGGCAACAGGGCCGGCACGATAAGCACTCAAGAAAGCAAGGCCATGGTGATACCGGACGGTGCACTCCTGTGCTGAGTGGTACAATATAGACACCAAAGTGCAAATTTTTACTCTCCAGTCCACAAGGACGTGCCCCTTCTCCCCAGTTGACTTCATCTTTTGCAAAAAATAACGCCGGGGCTGATGTCTGTTGAGCAGACATCAGCCCCGGCTTGTCTCTTTTGCGGAAAAGTGCCTCAGGCTTTCACTTTTGCAAGGCCCAGATGCAACCGGCGCAAGGTCTCCTCCCGGCCTAAAATCTGGCAGATCTCCACCGCTCCCCCCGGAGTAACAGCCTTGCCCGCTGCGGCAATGCGTACCGGCCACATGAGGGTGGCATTTTTCACTTCCAGCTTCTCTGCCAGGCCCACCAGGGCATCATGAATGGCTTCTGCAGTCCAGTCTTCCAACCCCTCCAGCGCCGGGATGGCTGCCTCCAGCATGCGGGCAGACACCTCAGGGTTCGTTTTGGACTTTTTGTTGGTAAACAGCTCCGGATCATACTCGGGCAGGGCGTCAAAGAAATCCACCTTCTCTGGGATGTCGGTGAGCTTCTCACACCGGGCCTGGAGGAGAGCAGCAATAGCAGGAACTGACAAGTTTTTATTTTTTACAACCTCTCGGATGTAAGGCTCCGCTACCTGAGCAAATTCCTCCGGTGCCATGGCCCGCAGGTACAGGGCGTTAAAGTGGGTCAGTTTTTCAATGTCGAAAATAGCCGGGGACTTGGACATACCCTCCAGGTCAAAGGCACGGGCCAACTCCTCCAGGGAAAACACCTCCTGCTCCGCCAGATCCCCTCTGGGAGACCATCCCAGCAGGGCCACATAGTTCAAAATAGCGGGAGTCAGAAAGCCCTGGGCCTTCAAATCCTCGTAGGAGGGGTCGCCATGGCGTTTGGACATCTTGTTCTGTGCATCCCGCATCACCGGGGAGCAGTGGACATAGGTGGGCACATCCCATCCGAAGCCCTGGTAGAGCAGGTTATACTTGGGGGCGGAGGAGAGGTACTCACTGCCCCGAACCACATGGGTGATGCCCATCAGGTGGTCGTCCACCACGTTGGCAAAATTGTAGGTGGGCAGCCCGTCCCGTTTTATCAGCACCTGGTCATCCAGGGTCTTGTTTTCCACGGTGATATCCCCGAAAATGGCGTCGTGGAAGGTAGTACTCCCCTCCTGGGGGATCCTCTGACGGATAACATAGGGCTCCCCGGCGTCCACCCGGGCCTGAGCCTCATCCAGAGGAAGGGAACGGCAGGGGTCGGCAGCCCGGTTGAAGTCTCCAGCGTCCTCCTCGCTCTCGGTCTTTTCGCAGAAGCAGTAGTAGGCGTGGCCCTTCTCCACCAGCAGCCTGGCGTATTTCCCGTAGGTATCCCGCCGCTGGGACTGGATATAGGGGGCCACGGGACCGCCCACATCCGGACCTTCATCGTGGTTTAGACCGCACTCGGCCAGGGTCCGGTAGATGACATCGGCGGCGCCTTCCACCAGACGGCCCTGGTCCGTATCCTCAATGCGGAGAATAAACGTCCCCCCGGCGTTGCGGGCAATCAGCCAGGTATACAGAGCGGTACGCAGATTGCCCACATGCATGTATCCCGTGGGAGAGGGGGCAAAACGAGTTCGTACCTTCCCTCTTGGAATTTTTTCCTCCATCTCTTCAAAATACTTCATGTCCAGCGCCATATTGTTCCCTCCGTAAATCCGCCCCCAGGCGGGCGAAAGTCTCAGTTCCCATTGATTATATTGAATTTCCCCTGGTTTGGCAAGGGGTATTTCTCCCTTGTTTTTTCGGCGTTTTCATGGAACTTTAATCTTTCTCCTGTTGATTTTTCTTCTCAAATAGGATATGCTAACCAAAATATCCTGTCCTCTCCGAGGCAAAGGGAAAAGGGGAATTGTCTTGAACTCTAACAAGCCAAAAAAATCCTTCTCACTGACCAAAGGATGGGTGGGCCCCACCCTGCTCAGCCTGGTCATCACCGCCGCAGTGGGTTTTATCTATTTCTATGTCACTCTGCCCGCCTTGAATTTCCAGGCCGGTGAGTTTTACAGCTTCCTGGGGCTGCTGTGCGTGGTCTATTTTGTCAGTATTTTTCTCCTGTCCGGGGGGATCCGGGACAACGTGGTACGCACCCCCAAGGAGAAGGCCAGGGAATGGCTGCGTTTTATTAAGAGCCGCTGCCTGCCCGTGGGTATCCTGTTTCTAGCTGTTGTCCTGGTGGCCATTGTGGGTTGGCTCATTTCTCTGCCCATCTTCCGTGCCGCCTCCTACCGGGATCTGCTGGCTGTAGAGGACGGGAACTTTTCCCAGGAAATTACTCAAATCTCCTTTGACAAGATTCCTACCCTGGATCGGAACAGCGCAGAGTACCTGGGCGACCGGCAGATGGGCACCCTCAGCGACATGGTCAGCCAATTTGAGTACTCCAACGACTCCACTCAGATCAATTACCAGGGCAGGCCTGTGCGGGTGGCTCCCATTGCCTATGCCGACCTTATCAAATGGTTCACCAACCGCGGCGGGGGACTGCCGGCCTACGTGCTGGTGGACATGGTCACCCAGGAGGCCACGGTAGTACGCCTTTCCCAGGGAATGAAATATTCCTTCTCTGAACCCCTCAACCGTAACATTTTCCGGCATCTGCGCTTCCAATATCCCACATTCATGTTTGATACCCCCCAGTTTGAAATTGACGAACAGGGCAACCCCTGGTGGATTGCTCCCCGAGTGGTAAAGACCATCGGCCTGTTCGGCGGCACCGACATCCAGGGGGCCGTCCTCTGCAACGCAGTCACCGGGGAGAGCACCTACTACGACATCGCCGATGTGCCCTCCTGGGTGGACAATGTGTATACTCCTCAGCTTATTATGCAGCAGTACGATTACCACGGCACTCTAGTCAACGGCTTTATCAACTCTGTCCTGGGCCAGCGGGATGTGACTGTGACTACAGAAGGCTATAACTACATCGCCCTCAACGACGATGTATACGTCTACACCGGCGTTACCTCCGCCAACGCGGACCAGTCCAACCTGGGTTTCCTGCTGTCCAACCAGCGCACAAAAGAAACCAAGTTCTACACCGCCCCAGGCGCCACCGAGTATGTGGCCATGGACTCAGCCATGGGGGAGGTTCAGGATTTGGGCTACACCGCCACCTTCCCCCTGTTGCTGAACATTGCCGGAGAGCCTACCTATTTTATTCCCCTGAAGGACGCCAACAATTTGGTAAAAAGCTACGCCATGGTCAATGTGGCCCAGTACCAGGTGGTCACGGTGGCTTCCACAGTATCCCAGTGCGAACAGGCGTATATCCTCCAGCTGTCTGAAAAAGGTATTACCCAGGCGGAACAGTTGCCCCAAACCCAGGCCAGCGGCGTAATTGAGGAGATTCGCACAGCAGTCCTGGAGGGCAACACCTACTACTTCCTCCGTCTGGAAGGGGAAAAGGTATTTTATTCCCTCTCCGCCGCCCAGAACCGGGAAGTGGTCACTCTGAATGTGGGCGACCAAGTCACCATAGAGCACGGGATTTCCGAGGAAGGCAGCTCCTCTTCTATCCTGGATGGCTATTCCCTTACAGTGGACGGCAGAGCGGAACTTCAGCCCCAAAAGGATTCCCTCGAGCCCTCTGACATTCAGCCTGCCCATGAGGGCGAAACCGAAACACAGCAGATTCAGCTTGCCTCATAAATAAAAAGATCCCAGCCGCCCAAAACGGCTGGGGTCTTCTGTTTCTTTTACGCGCTCCCCCTCCACCGCCGGCAAAGGGCCAGTTTCTCCTGACGGGACAGCTTTTTGATCTGGGCCTCCCGGCGCAGGGCCGCGCTCTTATCCGGCTGCTCCTCTTGATAGACCAACTCCAGGGGACCTCGACCCCTGGTATATTTTGCGCCCCGCCCCGTCCGGTGGGCCTCCAACCTGCGGAACACATTGTCAGTGATTCCCGTATACAGTGTGCCATCCCCACATTGGAGTAGATATACGTACCAAGGTGTATGTCTCTCTCCACAGGCTTCCAATTCCCGCCCTCCTCTGTATCTCTCACAAAGCCGCTGCCTCAACAGAAAGTACCATATCTCCCCACGTCTTATAGGCCCGGACACAGGCCGCCCAGGCGGAAATATCTGGACAGCCCAGCATCCTTCATACTCCCACTGTCCCTGCCTCCAGTCTCGAAGGGTCCGTTCATTTTAGTATACCCCACCCCAACTGTTCCGGCAAGGTCAGAATACCGCCGGTCTTGCGTCTTCTCTTTTGACAGGATATAATAGCTTCAGACAGGAGGGACCTATGCGGATCATTATTTCACCGGCTAAAAAAATGAAGGTGGATACCGACAGCTTTCCCCCGGAGGGTTTTCCCCTCTTTCTGGAACAGGCAGAGCACCTGGCCGCTGTTCTCCGATCCATGACGCCCCGTGCACTGCAAAACCTGTGGAGATGCGGAGACACCATTGCCCAACAGAATGTGGAACGGCTGGAAAAAATGGATTTGCGCCGGAACCTTACGCCGGCTCTTTTATCTTACCAGGGCATTCAGTATCAGTATATGGCCCCCGGCGTCTTTGACCGGGAGCAGTTTTCCTATGTTCGGGAACACCTGCGTATCCTTTCAGGGCTTTATGGCCTGCTGCGCCCCTTTGATGGGGTGGCCCCCTACCGCCTGGAGATGGGGGCCCGACTGTCGGTGGATGGGGGGAGGGATCTGTATGACTTCTGGGGCGACCGGTTGGCCCGTACCCTGGCAGAGGAGACAGATGTGGTCATCAACTTGGCTTCCCAGGAGTACGGCCGCGGAGTAGCACCCCATCTGCCCCCCTGCGTACAATTGGTTACCTGTGTTTTTGGCGAGCTTCAAAACGGCAAAGTGGTGGAAAAGGGCACGCTTTGCAAGATGGCCCGGGGTGAAATGGTACGTTGGCTGGCCTCCCAAGGCACAACAAGGCCGGAGGACTTACCCGCCTTCCAGGGCCTGGGTTACAAGTTCTCCCCTGCCTACTCCACGCCAGACCGTTTGGTATTTTTGAAAAAAGCTGAGCTGTAATACCCTACTGCGTATACGGGAGGAACAAACCCATGTCTCAATTGATTCCCTTCCCCGCCCCTCTGCTGCCCGACCTGGGAGAGATGGGACGGACGGAACTGTTGGAGTTCTTGCACAGCACCCGGGAACAGTTGGCTTGGCTGGATGAGCGGGAACCACCGGATATGGACAGCGAGGTATACCAGACCTGGGGTGATCGCCATGAGGAGTTGGAGGATCTGGCGGATGAAATTATGGATCGCCTGGAGGAGTTGGAGGAGCAATGAAAGAGCTTTCCTGTTGTAAATTGGAAATTTTTATTCCGGAGACCCATTTGGATGCCCTGGAAGACGCCCTGCGTAAGGTGGATGCCGGGCACATCGGCGATTACGACTGCTGCTTGTCCTACAGCCGGGTAACCAGCCGCTGGCGCCCTCTTCCGGGGACTTCTCCCTATCTGGGGCAGATGGGCGAAGTGTGCATCCAACGGGAACTGAAAGTGGAAGTCACTTGCTTTACCTCCCGGCTGAAAGAAACTGTGGATACCATCAAGGCGGCCCACCCCTATGAACAGCCGGTGATTAACGTCATTCCCCTGTACTGCACCGGGCTTTGACCGGTAACGGCGGACCGCCTTTGATGCGGGCCGCCTATTTTTTCTTGACATTGTCGATATTCGATATTATAATGCAATTAGAAATATCGATATTCGAGATTAGCAGGGAGGTGTAGCCCCATGCCCAGGTTAAAGTTTCAAACCCTTACAGAACAAATGTATTATATTTTATTATGTCTGAGCCGGGAGTGCTGTGGCATAGACATTATGGACCAGGTCCCTGCCATGACAGGAGGCCGGGTTCGGGTGGGATCCGGCACTCTTTATAATCTGTTGGAACAGTTTCTCCAGGCAGAGATGATTCGGGAGACCCGAGCGGAAGGCCGACGGCGCAGTTATATTCTCACCCCAAAGGGCCGCCGGGTTCTGGAGGGGGAATATCATCGTCTGTGCACACAGGCAGAAGATTACCGCCGTATATTGGAAGAGGAGGTGTCCCCATGAAAGGCCAGAAGCACGATTTTATTCCCTTTTCCCTCTACGACCGCACCGGCATGGCTGCCCATCTGGAAAAGCGGGCAGCCCAGGGCTGGCTGCTGGATCGGGTAACTGCCTTCGGCTGGTACTACCGAAAAATGGAGCCGAAGAAGGTTCACTTTGCCGTCACCTACTACCCCAAAAATTCGGAGTATGCTCCGGAGCCCTCGGAACAGCAGCTCACTTTCCGGGACTTCTGCGCCCACTCCGGTTGGAATCTGGCCGCCGCCTTTGGACCCCATCAGTTCTACTACAACCTGAAGGAAGATCCCGTCCCCATTCAGACCGACCCCCAGATCGAGCTGGCTCAGATCGGGAAAGCCATGAGACGGGCCCTGCCCTTCTCCCTGTTTTTTATGCTTCTGGGGCTGTATATGGGGTGTTCTTGGCTGTGGACTCTGTTCCATCGCCCCATCAACCTGCTCTCCAGCGCCGGCAGCCTGTTCACCGGGCTGTGCTGGCTGGTTCTCTTTGTCTTTTTTACCGCCGATCTGGCGACCTACTTTACCTGGCGGCGCAGGGCCGTACAGGCTGCCCGGCGGGGGGAATTTGTCCCCACCCGGGGCTGCCACCGCCTAATGCAGACAGGAGTTCTTTTGATGCTCCTGGGGCTGGCTTACTGGCTGCTGGCCGACCGGACTCCGGGCCTGCGGCTTTTCCTGATTCCCTTTGTGGCGGTCACTGCACTTTTATATGTGGTGACCAACCGCACAAAGGAACTGCTCAAGAGGCAAAAGGCACCGGCTATGCTCAATATTACCATTACATGGGCGCTCTCCCTAATTTTATCCTTTCTGATTATGGGGAGCATCACATACAGTCTGATTCAAGGAATACGCTCCGGAGCTTTCTCTCTGGACAGCGGCTCACCACCCCTCATCCTCTCCGACCTCGCTCCCATCCCTGCGGAAGATTGTGAAGCAAATTCCAGCGTAGCCAACTCCGCCCTGGTCTCCCGTGCCCGGTTCTGGATACGTACCACTTCCACCATGGGAGATTATTCTGCTCTGAGCTATACCGTAGTAGATGTGCATCTGCCCTGGCTTTATGACATCTGTCTCAATCAGCTGCTCCACGAAAAGGATGACCTGGATGTCTTTGAAGAGGACGGAGAACCAGTGTCCCATTACGGCTATCGGATGGCCGACCCCGCCCCCTGGGGGGCGGAGGAGGCCTGGCAGCTCTACTCCCCTGAGGGCAGGGCGCTGGAAGACTACATTCTCCACTGGGGAAACCGGCTGGTTGTCCTGGAATCCAGCATGGAACTGACACAGGAACAGATGGCCCTGACGGGCGAACACCTGGAACCCAGCTAAGGGTTGTCTCTTTCTGTCTTTTTTGGTATAATATGGGCACAAGGGCGCGGGATTTGCCCGCGCCCTTTTTATACATTCATCCAGTGTCTAACAGGAGGTTATATGGGGGTCGTAAAACGTTTTTCTGATGGGTCCTTTTTGGAATATGCTAAGGGCAATTTTGACGGGTGGTGCGTTTATGTCAACACCCCCAATGGGCTGCGCCGTCCCCCTTTAGACCGGAACTATTTCTCCTTCCTCCAGCGTCTGGGGGCCGCCTTTGGATTTCAACGAGTCTATGATGACTTTGTGCGGGTATACGATCGGACGGGAAACGCTGTGGATCAAGATGTTTTTTCTCTGATCGCTTCCATCGCCTCTGGCTATCCCGGCTGCTCTCTCCCAGTGGAGCAGGTTTTTTCCATCTTATATCTGACCATGATTGCCGAGGAGAACAAGGCCTACACCCGCCTGGGCAAACGCATCAAACGGCTGGGGGTGCATTGCCTGCTTTTGGAGGGCATGCCGGTGAACGAAGCCTCAGACTTTACTCGGGGAATGCCTTGGCAAAGCATTGCAGCTATGTGTCAGCAGCGGGGATTTTAACCCTGTTCCTCCTTTTCCCGCCGCGGTATCCGGAATAGGGGTGTGCCCTCTGCTGCCGGGGCAATGGAACACTGGGGAAAGGCCAACTCTACTTCCTTCCCCTGCAGACAGAATCCTCCCTCCGGGAACGCACGTCTGATGCGCCTGCGCCAGTCCGGATCCGGAACCCACTCCCCCTCCCTTTGCCGTCGCTCCCCCTCCTGGATAATCTGGCGGTAGAGGTTCTTCTTCCAGCCCCGTCCGGGAGGCAATAACTCCTTAAGAGGACAAGGGGCCCCCTCCTCTACTTTCCACACATCCCCCCAGCGGATTCGACAGGGTTTTCCATCCCCCCGCTCCTCAAGCCCCTCCATACAAAGGCTCAGCAGCCCCTCTTCCTGCGTGGTCACCTGGCCTCCCAGTTCCCCTCTCCAAGGGGTAAACGGCCGGGCTTCTGCCCGACGCTGGGCCAGCTCCAGACACGCGTGGCAGTATACTTCCTGCCTCCATCTCTTTCTCCAGCGGCGGGCCAGCATGGTATAGCAGCGGTTCATCCATCTGGCCCCCAAACCGCTACCCTCCAGCTGAGGCCAACACAGACGATAGTGCAGCACTTCCTCTCCATCCAGCTTCAATGTGTCCGTTTCCTCCCGCCAGACCACCTTCCACTGTGCAGGCATCCCCATCTTCTCCCCTCCACTTCCCTTTTTCCCAAACTATGCCGCTAGCGCAGACTGGGTGCCCACCTACAAGAATAGTAAGAAGAAAAAACGCTATTTTGTGTTTTCTATTTACTTTCACATGTTAGTCTGTTAAAATTAGAAAAAAGGCAGCTTGTCTGCCCTGGATAGGGAGGAAGCGTTTATGTCCAAATTCTTGAACAAGCCATCCAGTGATACCTTATATCGCGCGATTGTAGCACTACAAAATGAGGACGAGTGCCGCAAATTTTTACAGGATTTGTGCACCGTCTCTGAGTTGAAGGCCATGGAGCAACGTATGGAAGTGGCCATGCTGCTGGACGACGGACTTATCTACAGCGAAATTTTGGAGCGTACTGGTGCCTCCAGCGCCACCATCAGCCGGGTCAACCGCTGTCTTCACTACGGTGCGGACGGTTACCGCACCATTATTCCCCGCCTGAAAGGAGACAAGAAGTGAGCAGTTACGGCTTTCTGGCCGGCTGCTATGACCAGTTGACTTATGATGTGAACTACACCGCCTGGGCAGATTATGTGGAAAAACAGTTTTCTCGCCACGGCCTGCCTGGGCGGACTGTATTAGATCTGGCCTGCGGCACCGGCTCCCTCACCTGGGAACTGGCCAGCCGGGGCTATGAAATGATAGGGGTGGACCGCTCTCCCGAGATGCTGGCCCAGGCGGCCGAAAAGGAAAGGAAGTCTGCTGCCGTTTCCCCTATGTTTCTGTGCCAAAGCATGGAGCGGCTGGATCTCTACGGCACCATCGATGCCTGCGTGTGCTGCCTGGACAGTGTCAACTACGTCACCAATCCCAAGACCCTCTGCCGTGCTTTCCGGCGCGTTCACCTGTTTCTCATGCCCGGGGGACTTTTCCTCTTTGATGTAAACACCCCAGAAAAGCTCCAGGGATTGGACGGACAGGTGTTCCTGGATGAGACAGAGGATGCCTACTGCGTCTGGCGCACGGAGTACTCCAAACGCAGCCGCCTTTGCTCCTACTACATGGATATCTTCCAGCTGGATAAGGCCTCGGGACAGTGGACCCGGGGAGAAGAGCTGCATCAGGAGCGGGCTTACACTGCGGAGGAACTCACCGCCTTCCTCCACCAGGCCGGCTTTCGGGACATTCGTACCTATGGAAATTTGAAACTGCGCTCCCCGCACCCCGGGGAGGAGCGGATATTCTTTGTGGCAAGAAAGGATTCCACACCCCATGCAGGATGAAATTGTAAGAGCTATGACCCAAGACGGTCTTGTAAAAGCCGTCTCTATTACAGGTACCGCTCTGGTGGAGCGGGCCCGACAGATCCACACCACTCTTCCAACTGCCACTGCGGCACTGGGCCGGGCACTGCTGGGGGCCTCCATGATGGGGGACATGCTCAAGGAGGAACAAGGTTCCCTCACCCTCCAGATTAAGGGGGGTGGGCCGCTGGGTACTGTTCTGGCCGTCTCTGACCATAATGGAAATGTACGGGGCTATGTGCACAATCCCCATGTAGAGCTGATAGAAAAGCGGCCCGGCAAACTGGATGTGGGCGCCGCAGTAGGAACAGACGGAACCCTGACTGTCATTAAGGACATCGGCCTGAAGGAACCCTATGTGGGATCCATTGGCCTGTTCTCCGGGGAAATTGCCGACGATTTAGCCATGTACTTTGTAGAAAGCGAGCAGATTCCCACGGCCTGCGCCCTGGGCGTACTGATAAACACCGATCAAAGCGTCTCCGCTGCGGGAGGCTACCTGATTCAACTCCTGCCCGGTGCGGGAGAGGAGATTATCTCCCGTATTGAGGCGGGCGTACAGCGGGTTGGATCGGTCAGCCACGTGCTGGCTTCGGGCACAGACGGCGAAGGTCTGCTGCGGGCGGTGCTGGAGGGCTTTGAGCTGGAAATCCTGGAGAAGCATCCTGTGCAGTACCGCTGTTACTGCTCCCGGGAACGGGTGACCCGCGCCCTTATCAGCATGGGCCGTGAGGAACTGTCTTCCCTCATTGCGGAACAGGGGCAGGCTGATTTGACTTGTCAGTTTTGTGATAAGGTATACCACTACACAAGAGAGGAATTACAAGGGCTTTTGGCCGGCATGAACCCGGCCTGAACCAAAACCTCCCTATGTGCGCAGAAACCGGGGGACCTGTCGGTCCCCCGGTTTCCAATTTTATCTCATTACCGCTCGCTGTTGGTCAGTGCCTCCAGCACCGCGTAGCGCTCCATCTCAAAGGGCTTGGTCATGGCCAGTGCCGCTTCCATGTCCAAATCCACGATCCGGCCGTCCTGGGTGGCAATGATCCGGTTGCCCCGGCCCTCCGCCAGGGCCAGCACCGCCTCATATCCCATGCGGCTTGCAGTCTCACGGTCTCTGGCGCTGGGAGATCCTCCACGCTGGATGTGGCCCAGCACCGTGACCCGAGGATCAATCCCCATTTCCTCCTGAATGTGCTTGGCAATTTCAAAGGCGCTGCCTGCCCCCTCAGCTACTACCACCATATAGTGGGTCGTACCTGCCAGTCGAGCGCGGCGGATCTTTTCCACCACATCCTGTTCGAAATCCACCTGCCGCTCCGGAATAAGCACGGCAGTGGCTCCGATGGCAATGCCAACATAGAGGGCCAAATAACCCGCATGGCGGCCCATTACCTCCACTACCGAACAGCGCTCATGGGACTGCATAGTGTCTCTCAGCTTGTCGATGCACTCTACAGCGGTGTTGCAGGCAGTGTCAAACCCGATGGTATAGTGAGAACAACTGATGTCGTTATCAATAGTAGCGGGAATACCCACTACCTCCAGCTTATTGCCCGACTCCGCCACCTGACGGGACAGCGCCAATGCTCCCCGGAAGGTTCCGTCGCCGCCGATCGCCACAATGCCATCCAGGCCCAACAGCTTGCAGGTGGCAATTGCTCTTTCCCTGCCCTCCGGCTGCATAAATTCGGCGCTGCGGGCCGTGTAGAGGATGGTTCCCCCTTTATTAATAATATGGCTGACGCTGGCACTGTCCATGCGGACAAAGTCACTGTTGATAAGACCGCTCCAGCCCCGCCGGATCCCAACGCACTCAATTCCCCGGCTCACCGCAGTACGCACTACCGCCCGTACCGCCGCGTTCATGCCTGGCGCGTCGCCGCCGCTGGTCAGCACTCCGATTCGCTTGACATGGCTGTCCATGATTTGGAACCCTCCTTATATCAGTATATCAGTTATAAATTGGATCGATTTATTATGTCATTACAGACCGGGAATGTCAAGAAATCCTGCCCTACTGAGTAAAGACAGTTTATTTTTGCCAGAGGCCATGAAATAAAGTCACAAATTTTTTACCATTAAATTGTGATTTTTCTGTTGACAAGAGAGCGGTGGTTTAGTATAATGACAAAGCCGCTGTGGGAGCAAGCAAATTTGGGAGCATAGCTCAGCTGGTAGAGCACATGCCTTACAAGCATGGGGTCACAGGTTCGAGCCCTGTTGTTCCCACCACTTTAACTTTTGTCCTCCCCCGGGACTACCTGGCTCGGTAGTTCAGTTGGTTAGAACGCCGGCCTGTCACGCCGGAGGTCGAGGGTTCAAGTCCCTTCCGAGTCGCCACTTGCCTCTGTAGCTCAGTTGGTAGAGCAGAGGACTGAAAATCCTCGTGTCGTTGGTTCGATTCCGACCGGAGGCACCATTCCCCCGCAGGACTTCTCTTGCGGGGGAGCAAAAACGCGAGTGTAGCTCATCTGGTAGAGCGCCACCTTGCCAAGGTGGAGGTAGCGAGTTCGAGCCTCGTCACTCGCTCCATTTTTTATCCGGGACATTTGTCCTGTCATATGGTGCCATAGCCAAGTGGTAAGGCAGAGCTCTGCAAAAGCTCCACTCCCCAGTTCAAATCTGGGTGGCACCTCCAAAACGAAACACCAGCCTATCGGCTGGTGTTTCGTTTTGGATTTCTGGGGCAATTCAAATGCTCAGGGGCAGCTTTGCTGCCCCTGAGCAATTCTCCGCTGCACTCCGAATTTACGCCGCACTCTCGGTGCGGCCCAGAAGGGCCGATCTATTACAAGCGCCGCATCTACACTGTCCGGACAAGGGACGAAGAGAGACACTCTTTTCAGCGTGTCTCTCTTCGTGCATTTGAAGCCCCAACGTACAGTACGGCAGGATATTGGGCACAAATTTACTCCCAAACCAGACCCCGCACTGCCTCCGTCAGCTCCACCACCTGGGTTCTGGGGACAAGAGACACCGGTTGTCCATCCACTACAGCCAGGCAGTAAGTGCCGTCATAGCGGTAAAGCTGGATCTCCACTTGGGGAAATGCTTCGCTGTCCAGATAGACAATGAGACTGATTTCCTCCTGCTGGGTGGGCTCTTCCTGAGTAAAGCGCTCCGCCTCCAGCGCCTCCAGTGCTGTCTGGAACGGCTCGATCTCTAGTTCCCGCTCCTGATAGGTATAGGTATGTTCCTCTTCCTCCCCCTGGACGGCAATGGTATAGTTCTCCCCTTCCAGGCTCACATCAATTTGGGTAACATCCTGGAAGTCCGCCCACAGCACCTGCCGGTGGCGCAGATCGTCATAGGTTGCGGCCATAAGGGCGGTATAGTCCTCCCCGGAGATCTGATAGACAATGGGGGACTGATCCACCCGGACATAGGCGGTAATTTCCTCTCCATCCTCCTCCGTCTCGTCCTCTGACTCCTCCAACGCGGCCTGCTCCTCCGGGTCTCGGCTGAGGTGGAGGATAAAGGTATCCGACACCTCCTCCCCGTCTTCGTTTTGAAGGGTGTAGTCCATGGTTACTGTCAGTTCCGGTTCATCCAGACCGTACTGCTGCAGCTGCTCCTCTGTGATGTTGTAAGTCACATAGTCTGTCAGTCCCAGATACCGGATGCTGTCCAGGTATCCCTCCACCAGGTCGGTGTCCAGGGGCCGAATTTCTCCGTCCCTCTGGGTGAAGTAGACATCCTGGGAAGAGTAGCTGGGGCCGTCCTCTTGGTAGAAGATGGTATAGTCCTCCTCCCCGCCCTCAAAGGTGAGCTGGGTCACCTGATCGGGCTGGGGTGTCTCGTCATTGCAAATGAGATCCTTCAGTTCCACGTCAAAGGCATCCAAAGGATCCGTGACCGCCAGGTACACGTTTCCGTCCCCAATGGATACATACCTCTGGGAATCCATCGCACTGTAGTCTCCCAGTAAAATCTCATAGGACTGCTCTGTGGTGGTCAGGTTAATGGTACAGGTTGGATCGTCCAAACCGTACTGACCATAGTCCTCCACCTCTGTAATCACAAAGGCGGCACTGAACGCTCGGAACTGTTCCAAAAGCTGAGCAATGGCCTGCTCGTCCACCGGGAACGCCTCATCCGTATCGTAAATCCATTCCTCGTCCCGATGGAAGGATAACGTCTGCTCCTGATAGGTCCAATCCAAGCTCTGTACGGAGTCCGGATCGATTTCCAGCACAGTCTCTCCGCTGTTTGCAATCTGTTCCTGGCGCTGCTCCAGATGCACCGCTGCAAAGGCGGCGGCACACACCACCACCAGAACTCCCAGCAGAAGATAAAGCCGTTTACCCGCCGCGGTCAAACCTACACCCCCAGCATTCTCTCTGCCGGAAATATTACTTTGGACTGTTCCACCTTTGAACTGAAGTGCGGATCCTGCTCTGTACGTCTGGGCAGCAAAGAATTTCAGATGCTGGAGCTTCTTATGCGCCAGCAGGGCCGTCTTATCTCCACCGAACAGTTTATGGAACGCGTGTGGGGCTATGACAGCGAGGCGGAAATCAATGTGGTATGGGCCTATATTTCCTATCTACGGAGGAAACTGGAGGCAGTTGGAGCAGACGTACACATCACCGCGCGGCGCGGACAGGGCTATTTGCTGGAGGGAGAGTCATGATCCGTTCACTACGCCGGAAATTTATCTTATCGGACTATAATTTAAGCTGAGAAGATCCTGTTTCATGTCAGCCATAAAAATATCCTCCTGAAATTATGCTTCGCTCTGATTGAGACTATCTGTGGAACAGCCAATGAGAAAGCCCACACACCCAGAGACAAAGTCCCTGAATTGGACCACAGTGGCAGTGGCCGAGCTGTTTTCCGGTATTCCCAGCCGCCGCACCAACACCAGCACCAAAAGGCAAAACAGGCCGATTACTGTGGCAATTATCACTTGTGGATTGCACTCTGAGCTGTCCGCCGCGCGTATTTCCGGCGGCATTTGGATTGGGTCCTCCCCGTCAGGACTGGGGGCCTGGAATCCAATTTGTGCCTTGGGACCTTCCCCTACGGTAGAGGGCAATGCCTTTGCCGTCCCATCGCCTGTGTTAGAGGAGGACTTGCCCGTGCGGCGGTCGAAATTAGCACTGAGAAAGTACCCAAATATGGCCGCTGAGGAGGTTCGAACAATGACGTCAATGTTTCCAGCCTCTCCACCGCTCTCCTCCGGATAGAACAAGCTGTAGGCCGATTGGAGTAATAGCACCGCCATAAATATTACTAGGCACTTGTTCACTAAATGAATACTTCCTGCCGCATTTTTTACGGCACATAGCATCTTGTTTCCACTCATAGGCATCTGCCTCTTTCCAATCCTTTTTCCTCTCCGCCGGCACAGCCGGAGCTGTGGAATGGGGAACGCGCCGGCTTTCTCCCCATCCGATTTACTCTATGCCCCTGCTGTACCTGGCGTTCCTTTGCATTGGTCATATGTGCATCTCCTGTGCTGCAATTTTGCAAGACACACTCGCTTTTATGGACAATTTCTACCACCTCCACTGCCGCCCCGTTATTTTTCGGAAAATTCCGGTAAAATTGGGGTGCTGGTTGAAACTACCTGCCTACTTTTTGTGAGGATTGCTAAATTTTTTTGAAAAAACACTACATTTCTTCTGTGATTCCTGTTTAGAACAACCATTGACTTTTCCCGTTTATTCTCTTAAAATAAATGCGCATATTTTCTTTTACGCTTGCAAAGAGAAGGGTTTTGGAATGAGTCAGCAGCCTCTGTCCCCTACATACGGTTATATGAATCAGAGTTTTCCGGCCGCCCATACGATGGATGGCTGCTCTTTCTGCGCGCACTTTTCTCCTCTTTGCGCCAGCGCGCATCTTGTTGTCCTGGACACCATAACAATGGTGTCCATTTTTGTCATTCCAACAATTTTTTCCCTTGTTGCAGAGAAAGGGGCATATTTGCCCAGTATTTTGGCCCCGTCTCTGAAAACTTTATAGGCGGAACGAACGCCCTGACCCATTTGATACAAAGGCGGCTTCGTTCTTTTAGGACGCAGCCGCTTTTTGTATAAGCAACTTGTAAAGGAGTAATTAGAATGAAGAAGCTACTCTCTCTTGCTATGGCCCTGGCTCTGGTCATGAGCCTGGCCGCCTGCGGCAATGACAGCTCCAGCTCCGCTCAAACTGGCTCTAATGCCAGCCAGAGCACCTCCGGAGACGGCCAGGACTCCTCCGGCGCTGTTACCATCCGTATTGGCGGCATTGGCCCCCTCACTGGCAGTACCGCTACTTACGGCCTGGCTACCGACTACGGTGCCCAGATCGCGGTGGACGAGATCAATGCCCTTGACGGCGACATCAAGCTGGAGTACCGATTCGAGGACGATACCGGCGTTAACGAAACCGCTGTGTCTGCCTATAACACACTGAAGGACTGGGAAGTAGATGTTATTTATGGCTGCACCACCACCGGTCCCTGCGTGGCGGTGGCCGCTGAGACTTTCTCCGACCGCTATTTCCAACTCACTCCCTCCGCCTCCTCCCCCGATGTCACCGACGGCAAGGACAACGTCTTCCAGATGTGCTTCACTGACCCCAATCAGGGTATGACAGCCGCTAACTATGTAAAGGACAACAACTTGGCCACCAAGGTGGGCGTTATCTATAACAACGGTGACTCCTATTCCACTGGCATTGCCCAGGGCTTTATTGAACAGGCCAAGGCCGTTGGTCTGGAGGTTGTGGCTGAGGAGACTTTCCCTGCCGACACCAACACCGATTTTAACGTTCAGCTCAATGCTTGCAAGGACGGCGGCGCAGAGCTGGTGTTCATGCCCATCTACTACGGCCCTGCCTCCCTGGTGCTGGCCCAGGCCGATCAGATGGGATATAAGCCCATTTTCTTCGGTGGCGACGGCATGGACGGTATCCTTACCAGCATTGAAGGCTTTGACACCTCCCTGGCCGAGGGTCTGATGCTCATGACCCCCTTCAACGCTACTGCTACTGACGAGCGTACCGTCTCCTTCGTGGAGGAGTATCAAGCCGCCCATGGTGAGCTTCCCAACCAGTTTGCTGCCGACGGCTATGACTGCATGTACGCTATCTATGAGGCCCTGCAGCAGATTGATGGTCTGGCCGATATGACCCCTGCCGAGCTGTGTGACGCCCTCATCGCTGTATTCACTTCTTCCGACTTCAGCGTGGACGGCCTGACCGGCCTGGGTATGACCTGGCAGTCTAATGGTGAGGTCTCCAAGGACCCCATGGTTGTGGTTATTGAGAACGGCGCCTACGTCTCTCAATAATATCTGTTTTTTCAATCACCCCGCCGATGGGGCTGCCGGACATAGCCGGCGGCCCCCCGGCTTCGGCGGAAAAGCCCACAGCAGCTGCTGCGGGCTTTTCCGCCGAAGCTGACCCATCCGATCCCCGGCAGGTCGGAATATTTCAAGAGAGAAAGAAGTGGGAACTATGACCTTCCTCAGCCATATCATTACCGGGCTGAGCCTGGGCAGTATTTATGCCATCATTGCCCTGGGCTATACCATGGTCTACGGCATTGCTAAGATGCTTAACTTCGCCCACGGCGATGTTATCATGGTGGGGGCCTATGTCTGCTTTTTTGCTGTCACCAGTTATCAGCTCCCTGCCATCCTGGCGGTGCCCCTGGCCATGGTAGTGTGTACCATTTTGGGTATTGTCATTGAGCGGTTGGCCTATAAGCCCCTGCGGCAGGCCCCGTCCCTGGCGGTACTGATCACGGCTATCGGCGTAAGCTATTTTTTGCAGAACAGTGCCCAGATCCTCTGGTCCGCCTCCCCCAAGTCCTTCCCCTCCCTGTTTACCGTTGGAGGGAACAAGAGCCTTGGCCTGTTTGGCGGACAGCTGCAAATCTCTTACACGGCTATGGCCACAGTGCTGGCCTGTATTGTTATTATGCTGGGCCTGACCTGGTTTACCGGCAACACCAAGATGGGCAAGGCCATGCGGGCTTGCTCTGAGGATAAAGCAGCCGCCCAGCTTATGGGCATCAACGTCAACTTTACCATCTCCATGACCTTCGCCATCGGCTCTGCCCTGGCGGCAGTAGCAGGTGTTTTGATGTGTTCCGCTTACTCCTATCTGCTGCCCACCACCGGCTCCCTGCCGGGCATTAAGGCCTTTACCGCTGCCGTCTTTGGGGGTATCGGCTCCATTCCCGGGGCTTTCTTGGGCGGCGTATTGCTGGGCCTTATTGAAACGTTTACGAAGGCTTATATCTCCACCGACCTGTCGGACGCGGTGGTATTTGCTGTACTTATCGTGGTGCTGCTGGTCAAGCCCGCCGGGCTTCTGGGCCGGTATGTCCCCGAGAAAGTGTGAGGTGGAATGATGAACAAATTGTCTTTCCGCTCCATGAAGGGCCGGAAGGCCCTCAGTCCCTTTCTCAACTACGCCATTGTCATTGCCGCATTCCTGGCTGTCCAGCTTGCCTTGAAGATGGACATGGTGTCCAACTCCATGCAGTCTCTGCTGGTACCCGTGTGCTGCTATGTGGTAATGGCCATCTCCCTTAACCTGACCGTTGGAGTTCTGGGGGAGCTGTCCCTGGGCCACGGCGGCTTTATGAGCCTGGGGGCTTTTTCCGGCATCATTGTGTCTGTTGCCCTGAAAAACCTGGTTCCTCTCTCTCCTCTGCGCCTGGCCATTTCCCTAGCTGTAGGAGCCCTGTTCGGCGCTGCCGGCGGTGTGATTATCGGCGTCCCGGTACTGCGGCTGCGGGGGGATTACCTGGCAATCGTTACCCTGGCCTTTGGCGAAATTATAAAAAATGTCATGCAGGTACTCTACATCGGCGTGGACGAACATGGGCTTCACATGTCCACCAAAGAGGCAGGTCTGTTGCTGTCTGAAACGGGAACCGCCATCGTAAAGGGGCCCATGGGGGCGGTGGGTGTAACCAAGCTTGCTACCTTTACTGCCGGTTTTCTCCTCATCCTCCTCACTCTGCTGATTGTGCAGAATCTGGTACACAGCAGAGCCGGGCGCGCTATTCAGGCCCTGCGGGACAACCGCATCGCCGCTGAGAGCGTAGGGATCTCTCCCACTAAATATAAGCTCATCGCCTTTGTGATTTCTGCCGCCCTAGCGGGTGCCGCGGGGGCTTTGTACGGGCTGAATTACTCCTCTACGCTTGCCTCCAAGTTTGACTTCAACACCTCTATTTTAATACTGGTCTTTGTAGTTTTGGGCGGCCTGGGCAGCATCCGCGGGTCTATTGTTGCCGCTACGGTTCTTACCATACTGCCTGAACTGCTGCGCAACTTTGACGTGAAGGAGTACCGCATGCTCATTTACGCCGTCATTCTCATTGTAGTGATGCTGGTCACCAATAACCCCACGCTGTGGAGCTGGATCGCCCGGTTCCAGCGGCGGAAGGCCGAAGAGAAGGGAGGGGCTGAGCAGTGAAATACACTCCCAGAGAGCCTGTCAAGCTGGTTCCTGTCCCCAGTACCAACAAAATTCCTGAGCGGGACATTGACAAAAGCCCTATTCTGGAATGCCGCCATCTGGGTATCGACTTTGGTGGTCTGGCAGCGGTTAAGGACTTTAACATGGCCATCGGCCGCACAGAAATTGCCGGGCTTATCGGCCCAAACGGAGCAGGCAAGACCACGGTTTTTAACCTTCTGACCAAGGTGTACCAGCCCACCCGAGGGACCATCCTTTTGGACGGCATGGACACCAACACCATGACCACCGTTCAGGTAAACAAGGCCGGCATTGCCCGCACCTTTCAGAACATTCGCCTTTTTAACAACCTGACTGTAGAGGACAATGTAAAGCTGGGTCTACATAACCAGGTGCGCTACGGCTTATGGAGCGGCATTTTCCGTCTGCCAACCTATTGGAAGGCGGAAAAGCAGGCCCGGGAGCGGGCTATGGAGCTGCTGTCTATCTTTGATATGGGATATTTGGCCCATTTTAAGGCCGGCTCTCTGCCTTACGGTGCCCAGCGCCGGCTGGAAATTGTCCGGGCCCTGGCCACCAACCCCAGCCTGCTGCTGCTGGATGAGCCGGCTGCAGGTATGAACCCCTCTGAAACTGCCGAATTAATGGACACCATTGTCAAAATTCGGGATACCTTCGGCATTGCCATCCTGCTCATTGAACACGATATGAATCTGGTCATGGGCATCTGTGAGGGCATCGCCGTGCTGAATTTCGGGCAAATCATTGCCAAAGGTACTCCTGAAGAGATCAAAAACGACCCGGTGGTCATTGAGGCCTACCTGGGCAAGAAGAAGAAGGAGGCGTAGAGGCGTGGCCACGACACTGCTGAATGTGGATGGAATCAATGTCTATTACGGTGCCATTCACGCCATTAAAGACGTCTCCTTTCATGTGGAAGAAGGGGAAATTGTCACCCTTATCGGCGCCAACGGTGCCGGCAAGACCACTACCTTACAGACCATCTCCGGTCTTTTGCGCTCCAAAACGGGGAGCATCACCTTTGAGGGAAAAAATATCAGTGCCATCAGCCCCAACAAACTGGTTTCCCACGGGCTGGCCCAGGTGCCGGAGGGTCGACGAATCTTCCTGCAGATGACTGTGGAGGAAAATCTGGAGATGGGGGCCTACACCCAGCCCTCCGGCGGCGTGGCCCAGGATTTAGAGCGGGTATTTTCCCTGTTTCCCCGACTCAAGGAACGTCGGCGCCAGGTTTCGGGCACCTTGTCTGGAGGCGAGCAGCAGATGCTTGCTATGGGTCGGGCTCTTATGTCTCACCCCAGGCTCCTCATGCTGGATGAGCCTTCCATGGGTTTGGCCCCTCTCCTGGTAGAGCAGATCTTTGAGATTATCCAAAATCTGAATCACAATGGTTCTACCATTCTGCTGGTGGAACAAAATGCTCAGATGGCCCTGTCTGTAGCTCACCGGGGTTATGTCTTGGAGACCGGGAAGGTGGTTACCACCGGTACCGGCAGTGAGCTGATTGAAAGCCCGGATATCAAGCGGGCCTACCTGGGAGGTTAACCCTTTCTCCCCGCCATGGCTCAGCGCCCGGGGCTGCCTGCTGCCGGCAGCCCCGGGCGCTTTTTCTTTGTTTTTTGCCCACCTCTTGCGCAATTTCCCCTTCATTCCTTCCCCCGCCTCTTGCCAGGCGGGGAAAAAAGCGGTATAATATCACTGTTGCGTTATGGGCGCGGTAAAGGCAAATCCGCAGAGCGGTTGCGAATCCCGCCCCACGGAGGTAACACAATGGTCAAAGCAATCGTAGGCGCCAACTGGGGCGATGAAGGAAAGGGAAAAATTACCGACCTTTTGGCTGAGCAGTCTGACGTGGTCATTCGCTTCCAGGGGGGAGCCAACGCCGGACATACCATTATCAATGACTATGGCCGGTTTGCCCTGCATATTCTTCCCTCGGGCACCTTTTATCCTCACATTACCAACATCATCGGCAACGGTGTGGCTCTGGATGTGAAAAAGCTGGTAGAGGAACTTAAAAGCATTACCGATCAGGGAGTTCCTGCCCCCAACCTCATTGTGTCTGAACGGGCTCAGCTTCTGATGCCTTATCATGTGCTGCAGGACACCTATGAAGAGGAACGTCTGGGCGGCAAGGCTTTTGGCTCTACCAAAAGCGGGATTGCCCCTTTCTACTCTGACAAGTACGCCAAAATTGGCATTCAGGTATGCGATCTATTTAACGAGTCCCGCCTGAGGGAGCGACTGACCGCCGCTTTGGCCATTAAGAATGTGCTGTTTGAGCATCTGTACCATAAGCCTTCCCTGGATGTGGATGAGCTGATGGAACAGCTTCTGGCCCTCAGAGAGGAGATTCGCCCTTATGTAGGGGACGCGGTGGGGTTTGTCCATGACGCGCTAAAGGCCGGAAAAATGATACTTTTGGAGGGACAGCTGGGTTCTATGAAAGATCCGGATCTGGGTATTTTCCCCATGACCACCTCCTCCCACACTCTGGCCGGTTTCGGTTGTGTGGGCGGCGCGGTTCCCCCCACCGCTATCCAGGATGTCATCTGTGTGACCAAGGCCTACTCCTCCTGTGTGGGTTCCAGCAAGGAGCCATTTGTCAGTGAACTGACCGGATCGGCGGGAGATGAGCTGCGCCGCAGGGGAGGCGACAAGGGCGAATTTGGGGCTACTACCGGCCGCCCCCGCCGGGTGGGCTGGTTTGATACGGTGGCCACCAAATATGGGTGCATGGTTCAGGGGGCTACCCAAGTGGCCCTGACCTGTCTGGACGTATTGGGTTACCTGGATGAGATTCCCGTGTGTACCGGATATGAGATTGATGGTCAAATTACCGACCGTTTCCCCATCCCCGCTACCCTGATGCGGGCCAAGCCCGTCTTTACCACTCTCCCCGGCTGGAAGTGCGACATCCGTGGCTGTACGGACTACGATGCACTGCCCGACAAGGCAAAGGCTTATGTGGACTTCCTGGAACAGCACATCCAGGCCCCCATTACTCTGGTGTCCACCGGGCCCAAGCGCCACGAGATTACCCATCGTACCCCCAAGCTGCCATAAACTGCTCTCATCGCGCCGGATGCCACAGTGTGGCATCCGGCGTGTGCGCAGACCGGCAACCGCCTTACGTTAATATAAGGAGAACGCTATGAAAAAAATCTTTGCTTCCCTCATTGCCCTGTGTCTCACTTTCTCCCTATGTGCAGGTCCTGCCGCCGCTCTGGAGTTGGAAGATGCCAAACAGCTGCTCCAAACTTATTATATAGATCCAATTCCTGACAAAATTTTAGAGCTGGACTCTTTAGATGATATTTTGGAGGCCTTGGGAGACCCGTATACCCTCTATCTGTCCGCTGAGGAGTATGAGAGCTTTCTCTCCGCTGTCAACGGAGATGTAGTGGTGGGAATCGGTGCCTCCATCCAAACGGTCTATCAAGATGGATTCCAAATCCTGTCCATCCTGCCCGACTCCCCCGCTCTGGAAGTGGGGCTGGAGGCCGGAGACCGGGTAATCGCAGTGGACGGTGTTCCCGTATCTGCCAGCTCGGACATCAGTTCTCTTATTACCGGTATAGAGGGCACCCAGGTTACCATCACCGTCATCCGTATTGCTGACGGCAGACAGGCGGATTATACCATTACCCGCCGCTCAGTTCAGATCCCCATTGTCACCTACGAGTTGGTAGGAGACGCAGGTTTCATTGATTGCAGCAGTTTTGGTGCTACTACCACCTCAACAGTGCAGCAGGCCCTCACTGAACTGGATGAGGACGTCTGCCTGTGGATTATGGATCTGCGCAGCAATCCTGGCGGAACCGCCGAGGCCGCTGCCAGCACCTCCTCCTTGTTTGTAGGCGGAGCTACCATGGTCTATTTTCGGGACTCCGCCGGCAATTATTCCTATTATTTTTCCTCCAACGCAGCGCCTGATTTAACCGACAAGCCCCTTATCCTCCTTCTAAGTCCCTACTCTGCCAGTGGTGCTGAGCTGTTCGCCGGTGACGCCCGGGATTTGGAATTCGGTATCGCAATTGGCCAGCGCACTTACGGCAAGGGGATAGCACAGTCTATTTTTGACCAGAGTAACACCCAGGGAATGTTTGACGGCGATGCCCTGAAAATTACCACCTACCGCTTCTATTCCCCTGACGGGGCCACCAACCACGTAACAGGCGTCCTTCCCACCCTGCTTATTTCCATGGCAAACACTCCCGCCGCCGCCCTGCTTCTCTCCTCCCCCACCCCCAGCCGGGCAGATGGATATCTGAAACTGGAACTGGCCGGCCAGACCTTCTACATTGAACTTGAGCAGGCCCAAACCGACACCTATTCGGAAGCCTTTACCGAGTTGTTGGAGGCCCTTCCTCCCTCTGCCGCCCTCTTCCGGGGGACAGGCGTGTCTACCTGGACAGAGGTTGAGCCGGAGAAGCTGGCTCAGGATCTGGACTTGGCCTATACCGGGCGCACCTTCTCTGATATCAGCGGCAGCCCTTTCCTTCGGGAGATTGAGACACTGGCCGCCTATGAGCTTCTGGGCGGTGTAGGCGATGGCACCTTCCTCCCCTCCAATACAGTCACCCGGGCTGAGTTCTGCGCAATGGTGGCCACCGCCTTTAACCTCTCCCCCGGCGCTTCTACCTCTTTCAGTGACGTCAGTCCGGATGCCTGGTACGCTGACTGCATCTCCGCTATGGCTAGCCGGGGCTTTATCGCAGGCTGCGGCGACGGCACCTTCCTCCCCAACGCCACCATCAGCTATCAGGAGATGGTAACCATTCTCTCCTCCGTGGCAGCCTGGTTCAGTATGGAGGGCTATTCCCTGAGCCAGACCGACCTGAGCATCGGGGAAGAGGCTAACTACCTGGACTATGCCGACTGGGCCAAAAAGCCCGCTCGAAACCTGGCCCAGTTGGATGCCCTGGTGGGCGACCTAGCCCCCACTGACCCCTGTACCCGGGAGGTGGCAGCCGGAATGCTGTGTTCCCTGATGGAGGGCATCCACCTCCTGTGGGACTGACCATTATTAATACCTTTAATTTTTGAAAGGAACGAACCATATTATGACCAAAATCGACATCATCTCCGGATTTCTGGGGGCCGGCAAGACCACACTCATCAAAAAACTTCTGGACGAAACCTTTCAGGGTGAAAAAATCGTCTTGATTGAAAATGAGTTTAGGGAGCTCGGCATTGACGGCGGCTTTTTAAAGGACGCCGGGGTGGAGATCACGGAGATGAATTCCGGCTGTATCTGCTGCTCTCTGGTGGGCGATTTCGGCACCGCCCTGAAGCAGGTACTGGCTGACTATGCCCCTGACCGCATCGTCATCGAGCCCTCTGGCGTGGGCAAGCTGTCCGACGTCATTGCTGCAGTGGAACGGATCCAAGCTCAGGCCCCCGACCTGCATCTCAACAGCTTTGTCACCGTGGTGGATGCCACCAAGGCGAAGGTGTATATGAAGAATTTTGGAGAGTTCTTCAACAATCAGGTAGAACACGCCTGTGCGATTCTTCTCTCCCGAACTCAGAAAATGGACGAGGGTAAGCTGGCCGCTGCAGTCCACCTTCTGCGGGAGAAAAACCCCAAAGCCGCTATTTTGACCACTCCCTGGGATCAGCTCTCCGGCAGCCAGATTCTGTCCGCTATGGAGGGCGGGCATTCCCTGGCCCAGGAACTGATGGAAGAAATTGAGCACACACATCTTCAGGATCATGACGAGCACTGCGATTGTGGCTGCCATGATCATGACCACCATCATGACCATGAACATCACCATCACGACCATGACCACCATGATTCCTGCTCCTGCGGCCACCACCACACCCAGGAGGAGCTGGAGGCCATTCATGCCCAGCTGGGCTGTGAGGGGGCCTGCAGTGCCTGTGATCTGTGCGACAGCTGCCTGCACTCCACCGCCCACCATCACCACCACGCCGATGAGGTATTTACCTCCTGGGGTCGGGAGACTCCCCGGAAGTACAGCCGGGAGGAGCTGCAGGAGGCCCTCTCCTCCCTGGCCATGGGGGAGGACTACGGTTATATTCTCCGGGCCAAGGGCATGGTGCCCTGTGACGATGGGCAGACCTGGCTCCACTTCGATCTGGTGCCTGAGGAATTCCAGATTCGGGAGGGAGCCGCCGACTACACAGGCAGGCTGTGTGTAATAGGCTCAGATCTAAAAGAGGATCAGCTGGAAAAGCTGTTTCTGCTGGCGCAATGAGGTGACGGAATATGCCTGATTCCCGTATCCCACTGTACGTCATCACCGGTTTTTTGGACAGTGGCAAGACCACACTGCTCACCGACACCTTAAATATGGACTACTTCAACGACGGGCAGCGCACCGTTCTGCTCATGTGCGAAGATGGTGAGGAGGAGTATGACCAACAGCAGCTGTCCCACCGCAACTGCCGTCTTGTTCCCGTTGAGAGCCAGGAGCAGCTGAACACCGCCTTTCTCAAAGAGATCGACCGGCGCTACCAGCCCGAGCGGGTACTGCTGGAGTACAACGGTATGTGGCCCATGGATCTTCTGCGGGAGCTGAAACTGCCTAAGGAGTGGGGGCTGTACCAGGACATCCATGTGATTGACGGCTCCACCTTTGACGTGTATTTGAACAACATGCAGTCCATGGTCATTGACATGGTGACCGAAGCGGACATGGTACTGGTAAACCGCTGCACACCGGAGATGCCCATGTCCGGCTGGAAGCGCTCCATCCGGGCGGTCAACCGCATGTGTGAGATTGTCTTTGAGGATGAAAAAGGGGAAGAGCTGGAGGTAGAAGATATCCTCCCTTACTCCCTGGAAGAGTCCCATATTACTCTGGAGGACCCAGATTATGGAATCTGGTACCTGGACATCCAGGAACACCCGGAGCGGTATGTGGGCAAAACTATCACCTACAAGGCTCAGGCCATGACGGGCATGCGTCTTCCCAAGGGCACTTTTGTCCCCGGCCGCAATGCCATGACCTGCTGCGTGGAAGATATCCGTTTTTTCGGCTTTCTCTGCAAATATGAAAAAGCCCGCTCCCTAAAGAAGGGGGAGTGGGTCACCGTCACCGCTGAAATTCGCTGGGAACATGCCCCTGTCTATGACGGGGAAGGGGTAGTCCTCTATGCCAAAAGCGTGGAAAAAGCCCAGCGGCCGGAGGATCCGCTGGTCTATTTCCGGTAAACATAATCAAAATATAGGGGGCTGTGCCGTATGCACAGCCCCCTGCTCTTCTTTTTAAAATATGCTCAGATAAAGCTTCTCTGACAGCCCCTTTAAAACCTGAATGCCTGCCAGGCTGTTTCCCTTAGCATCCAGCGCCGGAGCGTAGATGCCAATCCCCATCCGGGTGGGAACCACGGCCATAATGCCGCCGCCCACTCCGCTTTTGGCCGGGACGCCCACATTGACCGCAAAATCTCCTGACCCGTCGTACATGCCGCAGGTCATAAGAACGGCATTGACATAGCGGGCATACTGACTGGGGAACACCCGCTCCTCCGTCTGGGGCAGGCGGCCTCGGCTGGCCAGCACAAAGGCAATGCTGGCCAAATCCCGGCAGTTGACCGAAATGGAACAGGCCTTGAAGTAACAGTCCAGAACCTCCTCCACATCGTCTGTAATCATCCCGCAGCTCTGAAGTAAGTAGGCCAGAGCCCTGTTTTTGCTGCCGGTGCGCTTCTCTGAGCAGTACACCGCCTCATCCACATAAATGTCCGGGTCACCGGCCAGCCTCCGGGTCAGTTCCAGAACCCGCTGGAACCGCTCCTCATAACTGCTTCCCCGAATGAGGGTACACATGGCGATGGCCCCCATGTTTACCATAGGGTTGAGGTGGTCGCTGCGCAGCATCTGATCCGTCACATTGATGGCATCAAACGGCTTCCCTGTGGCCTCTACCCCCACCCGGGCATGGACATACTCCTCCCCATTGTCCATCAGCGCCTGTAAAAGCAGAATTGGCTTGACCACACTCTGGATAGTAAAGCGCTTATGCCAGTCCCCTGACTGGTAATGTCGGCCATCACTGTTCAGTACACTGATACCCAGATCTCGGGGATTTGCCTTGGCCAACTCCGGAATGTAAGTGGCTACTCTCCCCTGTCCGGTATACCCTCGGCATTCCTCCAGTAGTTTATCCAACAGCTCTTCCATAAGGCCTCATCCTTTATCTGTTTTGCTCAATTCTGTTCTAGTGTTTTACTTAATATTGTATCTTTTGTCAATCGCTGCGCAATTCTTGTTAAGAGGATTTCCGTTCCGGTGGAAATGCTCAGCTGAAAAATGAAATATACCCCATAATAAAGATACCCACCACCACTACGGGAAGGACATAGGTCACATAGAAACGGATGGAACGGGGGAATTTTATCCCCCGGCCGGCGTTGACCTCACTGAGGAAGTTTTCCCAACCCCAGCCAAGTTTACTTACACAGAAAAGCAGATAAACCAGAGAACCCAGCGGCAGGATATTCTGAGAGATTAAAAAGTCCTCCACTGTGGAGATATCCATTCCCAGGATACGCACACCAGCCCACACATTAGACCCCAGGACACAGGGCATGGACAGCACCATCACCCCCACAAGGTTCACCAGCACCCCCTTCTTCCGGCTCCAGCCCCACTTGTCCATACAGAAGGAGATGAGATTTTCAAAGACAGCAATGATGGTGGACAGGGCGGCAAAGGACAGGAAGACGAAGAACAGCCCGCCCCACAGCCGGCCCATGGGCATGTGGTTGAAGATGTTGGGCAGGGTTATAAACACCAGGGAGGCCCCTGAATTGGGGGCCACGCCAAAGGCGGAGCAGGCGGGGAAAATGATAAGGCCCGCCACAAAGGCCACGCTGGTGTCCAGCACGGCGATGCGCACCGCCTCGCCCATCAGCCGGTGCTCCTTTCCGATGTAGCTGCCGAAGATGGCGATGGCACCAATGCCCAGAGACAGGGTGAAGTAGGCCTGTCCCATGGCGGCAAAGACCGCCTCGCCCAGGATGAAGTTGCCCTCGGC
>CALWYD010000033.1 GCA_944385675.1 uncultured Oscillospiraceae bacterium | reverse complement strand
TGCCCCAGACCCTCACCTCCTACTCCCCCTGCTTCCGCAAGGAGAAGGGCGCCCACGGCATCGAGGAGCGGGGCGTCTACCGCATCCACCAGTTTGAAAAGCAGGAGATGGTGGTGGTGTGCAAGCCCGAGGACTCCATGAAGTGGTATGAGCAGATGTGGCGCTACTCCGTGGAGCTGTTCCGCTCCATGGACATCCCCGTGCGCCAGCTGGAGTGCTGCTCCGGCGACCTGGCCGATTTGAAGGTCAAGTCCTGCGACATCGAGGCCTGGTCCCCCCGCCAGCAAAAGTATTTCGAGGTCTGCTCCTGCTCCAACCTGGGCGACGCCCAGGCCCGCCGCCTGAAGATGCGGGTTAAGGGGGAGAAGGGCATGTACCTGCCCCACACCCTGAACAACACCGTGGTGGCGCCCCCCCGCATGCTCATCGCCTTCCTGGAAAACAACCTCCAGGCCGACGGCTCCGTCACCATCCCCGCCGTCCTGCGCCCCTACATGGGCGGCCAGGAGAAGCTGGTTCCCAAGCACTGAGCGACCTGGCTCTATCCATTTTATTACAGTCTGTAATATTTTGTGAAAATAATACTCCCGTTTCCAGCCCACCACGTGCTGTCCAACCCATCCCAGGGTCATTTTTGCCCCTGGAAACGGCTCCAGAGCAGGATTTGCCCAAACCCCTTGGGGCCCAAGGGGTTTGAGCGTCCATTTTGGCGGGGGGAGGCGGGGGCAGTCCCCGGCGGCCGGAGGGCCGCTGCAAGTACAAGGAGACTATTATGCGCCCATTTATTTCGGAATTTAAGACCTTCATCGCCCGGGGCAACGTGCTGGACATGGCGGTGGGCGTCATTATCGGGGGAGCCTTTAAGGCCATTGCCGACTCCCTCACCAACGACATCCTCATGCCCCTGCTGGGCCTGCTGGTGGGCCGGGTATCCTTTGCGGATTTGACCCTGCGCCTGGGCAGTGCCCAGATTGCCTACGGCAATTTTATTCAGGCGGTACTCAACTTCCTCATTATGGCCTTCGCCGTGTTCTGTATTGTCAAGGCGGTCAACCGCTTTCACCGAAAGAAGGAGGAGGCCCCCAAGGCCCCGCCCCAGCCATCTCCGGAGGAGGCGCTGCTGCGGGAGATCCGGGATCTGCTGAAGGAACAACACTGACCCCCGCCGGGGGCAGAAGGAAGGAGCCACCATGTCCCACCCTACAAACCCACCCCGGGAACCGGAGGAGGGAAAGGGGTATACCCCCGCCTCCCCCGTCAAACGCACCCTGGCCTGGATTGCCTTGGCCTATGTGCTCATTCTCCTGGCCCTGACCACCTACTACTTCTACACCGGCACCATGCTGGGTAACCTTGGCCCCCTGCTCACCGTCCCGGGCCTCATCGGCCTGGGAGCCCTGGCCCTGGTGAGCTGGCGCTCCACCGGGCGCCCCGGGAAGGGGCCCGCCGTCCTGCTGGCCGTGCTGTGCTGGCTGCTGGCCGCCGCCACCCTGCCGGTGGGCCTAGCCGGGCTGCTGAGCAACTTCAGCATGGTCTTCGGAGTCACCGTCATTCCATAACCTATTGCCGGGAGGGAGCGCCATGCGCGAGATGATAGCCCGGGGCCTGGAGGAGCTGGGCCTGGCCGGCCGGGTGCCCCACACCGCCCCGGAGCAGCTGGCCCGGTACGGCCGGCTGCTGCTGGAGCAAAACCAAGTGATGAACCTCACCGCCATCCGGGAGGAGGAGGGGGTGGCCCGGCTGCACATGCTGGACTGCGCCGGCCTGCTCACCAGCGCCGACTTTGAAAATAAAGCCCTCATCGATGTGGGCTCCGGGGCGGGTTTTCCCGGCCTGGCCCTGAAGATTCTGGTGCCCTCCCTCCGGGTCACCCTGCTGGACGCCCTGGGCAAGCGGGTGGACTGGCTGAACCGGGTAGCCGGGCAGCTGGGCCTGGAGGGGGTGGAGGCTATCCACGCCCGGGGGGAGGAACAGGCTCGGGTGAAGGGCTTCCGGGACAGCTTCGATGTGGCCTGTGCCCGGGCAGTGGCCGATTTGCGGGTGCTGTGTGAGCTTTGCCTCCCCTTTGTGAAGGTGGGGGGCCTGTTTATTGCCATGAAGTCGGTGGAGTGCGGCCCGGAATTGGAGGGGGCCGCCCGGGCCATCAAATGCCTGGGAGGGCGGGTACGGCAGCTGGCCGACTACCCCATTCCCGGCACGGACATCACCCACCGGGCTGTGGTCATAGAGAAGGTGGCCCCCACCCTGAAGGACTACCCCCTCCGGTGGGCGAAGATTCAAAAGGAACCCCTGTGAGACGGGACAGCTTTTCCCGGTACAGGCCGGAAGTGCCTGCCTTTTTCTTCCAACATTTGTAACTTTTTTGGGAATTTTCCTAGAAAAGCATTGACGCGCTTCAGATTTGTGGTACACTTTTAAGTGGTGAGATGGGAGGCTTTTCATGGGCACAGTCATTGCGGTGACCTCCGGCAAGGGAGGCACCGGGAAAACCTCTGTCACCGGCGGCGTGGCCGCCTCCCTGGCCCTCATGGGCCGAAGGGTCTTATGCATTGATATGGATATCGGCCTGCGCAATCTGGACATCTCTCTGGGCCTAAGCGACCGGGCGCTGATGGACTTTGCCGACGTGGCCATGGGGTACTGTCCCCTGGCCCGGGCGGCAGTGAGCCATCCCGCGCTGCCCGGTCTTTCCCTGCTTACCGCCCCCATGTTCCTGCCCCGCGGGCTCACCGAGGAAATGGTTCGGGCCCTGCTGGACACCGCCCGGACCCTCTATGATACGGTCCTTATTGACTCCCCCGCCGGGCTGGG
>CALWYD010000032.1 GCA_944385675.1 uncultured Oscillospiraceae bacterium | reverse complement strand
GTATACTATAGCATATTTCACTGCCAGAGGGAAGAGTGAAAATTCCCCCTCCCTTTTCATGGGCAGCCAGGATGGACTGGGCTTTGCCGCCTTGCAAAACGCAGTTCAATATTGTATGCTATGGGTGAAAAACGCCCGATGGATCCTTGGCCCGCGCTGGACTCTGTCTGGCAACACACAGGCAGCAATTCCTGCTTGTTTTGGGAGGGAAACATGAAAACATTAAAATGGGACGGCATATTATTTTCCCTGCTTCTGTTGTTTATCTATATCATGGGAACATATGATTTCTTCATGATGTTATCCCATAACGAAGCCTATTACCTAAGCAAGGGCTATGGGGAGAGCGTTTATCATTACTTTACGGATTATCCTGTTCCAGGTTTGATTTTGTGGATCGGCAATCTGGCAAGTGGGCTGACGGCCCCCATCCTATCTTTATTGAAAAACAAACACGCCTATCAGGCGGCATACATTTCCTTTCTATTGGATCTGCTCCTGATCCTGTTTGGAGCAATATTCCGCAATCGTTTCAGGATCTTTGATATTACGATTATTGCCTTTGACCTTTTTATATTGGTCCTTACCTTTTTATTTGGTGTATACCTCCATTTTCAGGAAAAAACGGCACACGGGAAACGAGAAAGGTAGACGTCCATATGGTCCTCTTTTATCTATATAGGCACTAATTCCTCTTAAAGCCCCCACCAGTTTGAAAATGAAAAGGTTTTGCCCAGCAAGTGTAAAAGTTTTACAAAAACAGCATAGCTTTTTTACATTGGTGTGTTATACTATTTTATAAGTGTGCCTGCGCCCGGAACAGGGCCGTTGAAGCAAATTCGTCACACCGACGCAGCGACATAGAGAGAGGGATACAAATATGGCAAAAGAAGTGGATACCCGTTACACCCAGGACCGGGAGCTGTCCTGGCTGCGCTTTAACGAGCGTGTGCTGGAGGAGGCAAAGGATGAGAGCGTCCCCTTGGTGGAGCGATTGAAATTTGCCGCTATCTTTACCAGTAATCTGGATGAATTTTTTATGATTCGAGTGGGCTCCCTATACGATATGACCTTGGTCAAGGAAGAGCACATTGACAGCCGCACCGGCCAGACCCCGGGGCAGCAGCTTCAGGCTATCTTTAAAGCCGTGGCCCCCCTGTATAAGCAGCGGGACAAGGTGGTGGACCAGCTGGAGAGCCGCCTGCGGGCCTGCAATATTTGCCGCATGTCCATGGAAGAGATGGACACAAAAGAGCGCAAGCAGGTGGAAAACTGGTTCCGGGACGAAGTACGCCCCATTCTCTCCCCCCAGGTGGTAGATTCCCGCCACCCCTTCCCCCACCTGTCCAACAAAACCCTAAATATCGTTTTGCATTTGGAGAGCGAGGGACAGCAATTTTTGGGTCTGATCCCAGTACCGCAAAGTCTGCCGCCCTATTTTGCACTTCGTGAACGCGGCCTGCGGTATATCCTTACCGAAGATGTTATCCTAGAGTATGGAAAACGCCTGTTCCCCGCCTTTGAGGTCCGGGGCAAGGCCGTCGCCTCGGTCACCCGAAATGCGGACATCAGCCCCGAGGATGAGGTATACGAGATTGACGAGGACTTCCGCCAGCACATGCGGAAAATCGTGAAAAAACGCAACCGGCTGGCGCCGGTGCGTCTGGAGCTCCAGGGGAGCCGGGACGACAAGTCCATTGATTTCCTCTGCAAGCAGCTCAATCTGGCCAGAGAACAGGTATTCTTCTCCAAATCCCCTCTGCGGATGAACTACGTTTTCTCCCTGGAGGGGCAGCTTCCCCCAGAGAGCAAGGCTGCTTTGTGCTATCCCCCCTATTCTCCCAGAGCCTGCGGCTCCCTGCGCCCGGATGAAAAAATACTTCCCCAGGTGCTCCACCATGACCTGCTGCTCTTCTACCCCTTCCAGTCCATGGATCCCTTCCTTCACCTGGTGCGGGAGGCGGCCTCAGACCCCAATGTGCTGTCCATCAAAATCCCCATCTACCGTCTGGCCTCCAAGGCCAAGCGGGCCGAGTACCTGTGCGCCGCCGCCGAAAACGGCAAGGAGGTCACCGCCCTGATGGAGCTGCGGGCCCGCTTTGATGAACAGAACAACATCCAGTGGACCGAGCGTATGGAGGAGGCGGGATGCACCATCCTCTATGGGGCGGAAAACATCAAGGTACACTCCAAGGTATGTGTCATCACCCGCCGGGAAAAGGGCAAAATCCAATATATCACCCAGGTGGGTACCGGCAACTACAACGAGAAAACCGCCAAACAGTACACCGACCTGTGTCTTGTAACCGCCCGCCATGAAATCGGTGAGGATGCTGCCGCCCTGTTCCGCAACATGGCCACCGCTAACATGGAGGGAGAATATAAGCACCTGCTGGTCTCCCCCTACCAGCTGCGGGACCGCTGCATGGAGTGGATTGACCGCGAAATTGCCAAGGGCCGGGACGGCTACATTTTCCTGAAGCTCAACTCTATCACCGACCGAAAGCTCATTGACAAGCTGGCCCAGGCCTCCCAGGCAGGGGTGGAGGTGGTGATGAACGTACGGGGCATCTGCTGCCTGCTGCCGGGCATTCCCGGTCTCACCGACCATATCACGGTCTTTTCCATTGTGGGGCGGTACCTGGAGCACACCCGTATCTATCGCTTTGGCCGTGGGGAAGATGCCGCCCTCTATATTTCCTCCGCCGACTTTATGACCCGGAATACAGAGCGGCGTGTGGAGGTTGCCTGCCCTGTTCTGGCGCCGGAAATCCGCAAGAAGATTTTCCACATCATTGATGTGTTGGTTTCCGACAATGTAAAGGCCCGCCAGCTGGGGCCGGCTGGCCTGTGGCATGCCCGGAAAATCGGCACCGCCCCCTGCTGCAGCCAGGAGGTCTTCCAGGAGGAGGCCATCCAGGAGGAGCAGTCCATCCCCGAGCGCCCCGCCAAGCCCAGCCGGAAAGAGTCCGTGTGGTCCAAACTTCTGGGCCGGCTGAGCAAAAATAGCTGAACAAGCATATTTTCCATAAAAAATGGGATTCGCCGAAGCACGGCGAATCCCATTTTTTAGTATCCTGCTGACCTTACGCGTGAGCCTCCGCGCGGGCAAGGGTCTCCTCCTGCTCCGTCTCGGCGGCGCTCTGGCCCTCCTGCTTGTGCTGGACCATCCCCTTGGCGTTGGCCAGCATGAGCTTGATCCGGTTCTCCTGGTTGATCTTGGTGGCGCTGGCGTCGTAATCGATGGCCACAATATTGGAGTCGGGGTAGTCCTCCTT
>CALWYD010000031.1 GCA_944385675.1 uncultured Oscillospiraceae bacterium | reverse complement strand
CCGCAGCGACCACCGGAAGGTGCGGGTAACTCCCAATGACTTTATTATCATCTCGGCCCGGCCCATCCCCGGCAACGAGAAGACGGTGGGCAAGGTGGTCAACGACCTGCTCAAGCTGGGGGCCGAAGTGATCTACGAAAAGATGTACGACGTGCATGTATCCGGCCACGCCTGCCAGGATGAGCAGCGGCTGCTCCTCAGCCTGACCCAGCCCAAGTTCTTTATGCCGGTGCACGGGGAATTCAAGCACCTGCGCAAGCACAGCGACACTGCCGAGGGGATGGGCATCCCCCCCGAGAACATCTTCATCCAGGAGAACGGGGACGTGATGGAGCTGGACGGCACCACCATGAAGCAGGTGGGAACCGTCCCCGCCGGCCGGGTGCTGGTGGACGGCCTGGGGGTGGGCGATGTGGGAAGCATCGTCCTGCGGGACCGCAAGCATCTGGCGGAGGACGGCCTGATCGTGGTGGTCACCACCATCGACAGCGCCAGCGGCCAGGTGGTTTCCGGGCCGGATCTGGTCTCCCGGGGATTTGTCTATGTGCGGGAGTCGGAAGAGATGATGAAGGACGCCCAAGATGTGGTGAAGTGGGTGCTGGAGCGCTGCACCGACAGCGGCACCCGGGACTGGAGCACCATCAAGAACCGGATCAAGGACGAGCTGAGCGATTACCTCTACAACCGCACCAAGCGCAGCCCCATGATCCTGCCCATCATTCAGGAAGTATAACAACGGTTTCCATACGAATGCCGCCCGCCTCCCAACAGGGGGCGGGCGGCAGCGGTATTGGGACAGAAAGGATGGTATGATCCATGAGACTGCTGGCGGTAATCGATATGCAGAACGATTTTGTAACCGGGGCGCTGGGCACCCCCCAGGCCCAGGCCATCCTGCCCGCGGTGAAAAAGCGGGTGGAGCAGGCCCTGGCCGAAGGCGCCGCCCTGGTGTTTACCCAGGACACCCACGGCCCCCAGTACCCGGAGACCCAGGAGGGCCGGCGCCTGCCGGTGCCCCATTGCATCCAGGGAACTCCCGGCTGGGAGATTGTCCCCGCCCTCCGGCCCTATCTGCCAAGGGGGCGGATTTTTGAGAAGCCGTCCTTCGGCAGCTGGGAACTGGCCGCCTATGCCCGGGAGAAGGGCTTTGACCAGATCGAAGTGATCGGCTTGTGTACCGATATCTGTGTCCTGTCCAACGTTCTGCTTCTCAAGGCGGCCCTGCCGGAGGCGGAGATCCTGGTGGACTCCGCCTGCTGCGCCGGGGTAACCCCTCAAAGCCATGAGAATGCCCTGTCTGCCATGAAGGTCTGCCAGGTGACGGTGGTGTGAGGAGGAACGGCTACTGATCCGGGTCCTTTGCCAGCACCTCCATCATGATCCGGGCCCCCAGACGGAAAGCATCCACAAAGACGGCAGCCTCCTCCATGGCCAGCACGGGCATATAATCGTCCAGAAAAGCGGCCAGCTCCTCGGCGAGGTCGGGGTCCAGCCGGGCCACTCGTTCCAGCATCCGCTGCTGGTTCTGGGCGTGCTCCCGGGCCAGATGACGATATTCTTCCTGCGAGGGGCGGCATCGTTCCGAGGGCATGATTTCTCCGTTGTAAAGGGCTTCCAGAACGCTGTACATAGCAGTATTCTCTCCTTTTTGGTTGGATTTTCCAGCGGTTAGGAACGATAGAAAACCGTCCCTTTTTTTTCGTCATTCGGCGCTGCACCGCTCAGTTCCCGTTCCAGCTGCTCCACGCCGCTTTGGAGGGCCATGCACATAAGCCGATTGCGGGAGTAATCGCTTTGGGCGGACAGCCGATCGAATCGCTGCTGCAGCTTTCTGTCCAGCCGCAGGGTCATGGTAATGGCTTCTTTTTTCTCTTTGGTATATGCGATGGATGCAGATTGGCCGGACATACCGGTTCCCTCCCCTGTGTAGAATGGCTTTATTATACTGGATACCGGTAGATCTTTCTATAACACATTTTGTGTCACAAATTCGGCAACGGGAACCGGCCCCTGTGGCGTTTGTTCCGGAGAAGGGCAAAACCTTCGGCCGCTGTCCATTTTATTGCGCTTTCCCCCTTGTGTTCTTCCATCGAATCTGCTAATATAAAAACAAAGATCATTTTTTATTTTTATTTTTTGAGGTGACGCAATGCCAAAGGTGGCGTATTCTGAAAAGGATCGGGAGCGCATTCGAAAGGCATTGCTTTCCGTCGGCCTAGAATTGATGGCTAAACAAGGCATCCAGCATACCACTGTAGAGCAGATTTACAAACGTGTTGGCATATCGCGCACCTTTTTCTACTCTTTTTTTGCAACAAAAGAAGATCTGATTGTAGAGGCGCTGTACTTACAGCAGCCCAAAATCATCCAGTATGTCCAAACGTTGATGGCCGACCCCTCTTTAAGCTGGCGTGCCGCAGTGAAACAATTCCTCCATGCCTGCTGCTATGGAGAACGAAATGGCATCGCTGTTTTAACAATTGAAGAGCAGCAGCTCCTCTTCAAGCGCC
>CALWYD010000030.1 GCA_944385675.1 uncultured Oscillospiraceae bacterium | reverse complement strand
GTGACCAAGCTCATCCAGTTCAAGAAGGAAGACATCTACATGGGCGACCAGTCCAAGGCTACCATCGGCCTCATCGAGTCCGACGAGCTCCTCAACGCTGTTGAGAAGGCCGTGGGCGAGCTGTAAGAGCTGCCAACCAAGGACAAGCTAGTTAACTAAACAAAAAGCACCCCCGCTGCGGTTAAATTTTCCGTAGCGGGGGTGCTTTTTTGCTCTCAAAGGAGCTGGAGAATCCTCCCCTTAAACATACAATTACCCGACCACTGTTACAGAGGTAATATGGGGGTTGACGCCTTCATACCAGTAGAGGAATCCCTGCGCATCAATAACCTGGCCAATTTCCAGAGCCTCCACCGCCTTATAGACCTCTGTACTGCTGTCACACAAATAGGATTCTACGGTAAAGGTGTAAGTCTGGCCGTTATAAGAGACATTAAAGTATAAATCATCTCCCTGGCTGCCAGAACCATCCCAATTATAGAGAAACGCCACGTCATTGCCCTCGTCATCCTGGCCGGCAGCTTCCACGGTCAGGCCCTTGAACTCGACCAACTGGTTCTGATGATCAATGAGCTCCTCGCTGCCCAGCAGCTGGGTAACATCCAGCGCAGTGGCTACATAGGTTTCCCCTTCCACGATTTCAAAGGTGGCGTCAATGACCTCTACTTCACCGGACCACTCTGCCTTATAGCCCGTCACCCGGATACAGGTTCCCGGCGTCAACAGTTCGTACTCCTCCTGGGAGCAGGCCATGTTGTAGAAAAAATAAGCGCCATCCTGGTCCTGAGCATAGACGGTGGCCTGATTCTCCCACCAGGACTGCTTGGCCTGGACATAGGCCTCTACCACTACCTGAGTATCCAGATCGGCAGCCATGTACTCTGCGTAGCTCATTACCTGAACCTCTTCCTGGCCGGACTGGTCCACACCCTGGGAACCATCCAAAGAGGTGGACGGCTGTGAACCATCCGCCTGACTTTCAGAACCAGAGGTACCTGCGCAGGCTGCAAGGGAACAGCAGACACACAGGGCAAGAAGCAAGGACAAATACTTTTTCATACTCAATCTCCTTCTAATGCTGGATTCTATCAGAATGAACGCTTTCATTATAGTCCAATTCCTCTAAAAATCAACCAGTTATACCTTGGTTTCACTGATTTTTGTGTGAAGGCTCCTGCTCTTTCCGATTTCGAAACCATCTGACCCCCAAATACCCCAAAATCAGGAGCCAGGTCACGGCTAAACTTGCCAAAAGGACCGCTGCTGCCCCAGGCAGGGGACCCAGTTCAGCCTTCCCTCCTGCTGGAGACGCGCCATCCAGGTGGTATAAGGCAAGGGTATCACTGTAAAGGGCCTCCAGATAGGCCTCATCCACCCTCTGCCCCCGGCGTACCGATTTTGTTACGCTCTCAATAAGCTGTCCGGCCGCATCCCGCAGAGAGGCTGATCCATTGAACACAGGGGTAATAAAGGTGTCTTCTTGGTGATTCAACAGCAACTGTACTGCCTGGAGCTTGACCGAATAATAAGTGTCGTTGTCCTCCCCTGCCCGGGACAGGTAATCCTGATAAGCAGGATCCTGCTGTGCCTTGGTTGTCACCGGCACATAGCCCTCTGTCTGAGAATAGGCAATTTGCACCTGGTTAGTCAGCAGATACTGCACGAACAGCCAGGAGGCCAGCACCTGCTGGGGATCGTCTTTATTGAAAATACAGATTGAGGGTCCCTGAGAGATCATCTGGGGATTTTCAGAATCAAATTGAGGCACCATCCGCACTGCTGTCTCAAAGTCCACCACCTCCTCCTGGGGAATATCCACCAGAGGAGCGTCGCTGCCCATCCAGGTAGAACCGGCAGTAGAGTCCACGGCAAAGACGCATTGCCCGGCGTTGAGGAAATTAGCAGGATAGCCGGAAATTTTAAAGGTGGAAAAGGCCCCGGCCGCGGTGCTTTGGGCAATCTGCTTTAGCAGCTGGGTCGTGGTGGCGTTAAACAGTTCAATGACTCCGGTCTGGGTGGAATATCCCGCCCCCTGCTGACGCAGCATTTGAATCATCATATTGTCTGTGGACTTGTATAAAAACGGAATCATGACCTCCTGCCCATTGAGTTTGTATACCCCCTTATCGTCCTTCTGGGCAGCGGCCAAAGATACTTCCCACACGAAGTCCCAGGTCAGGACTTCCGGCAGGGTGTAGCCCAGGGCCTCCACGTAAGTTTTATTCACGTAGCATGCCTCTGTAGAGCGCATATAGGGCAGAGCATAGTAGTGTCCTCCCAGCCTGCACTCCTCCAAAAATTGGGGTACAATCTCATCCTGAGTAGGGCTGTCAAAACGTACCTGGCTCCCCCCAAGGCCGTAGCGGTCATCGGCAAACAACTCGTCTAGAGGCACTACTACATTGTCTCCGGTGAGGTAGGTTGCAATATGATCTGGATAGGTAATACAGACATTGGGTGTGGTCCGGGTAGCAATATTGGTAATCACATCATTATAAATGTCTCCATAATCCGTATAGAGACGCAGGGTCACCGCAATGTTTGGATACAATACCTGAAAGTCCTCAATCGCCTGTTTATAGATATCCGTCTGCTTTTTATTGGTGTCGTTTTTGGCCCAGAACGTAATCTGGTAATTTTGACTGGTATCAAACTCCTCCGGCACAGCAAACTCCGCCTGCTCCTGTCGGCCGTGACAGCTCGCCATCCCCAGCAGCATTGCCAGGACCGCAGCCATCGGCAGCAGGCGCCCGATTCCTCTCATCCCTTTATCCCTCCTCTGGACACGCCTTCCATGATCTTCCTTCTGGAAGCTAAAAACAGCACAATCAAAGGGATTGAGATAACTACCACTGCGGCCATCATTGCAGGGATGTTCTCCCGGCCAAAGCCGTTTTCCCGAATCTCCTGAATGCCGTTGGACACCAGGAAGTAGGCCTGCTCGTCGGTAATAAGCCGTGGCCAGACATAGCTGTTCCAGCATTCAATTACCTTTAAAATGGTGACGGTCACCAGGGTGGGCCGACAGATTGGGAGTATGACCTTCCACAGATATTTTAAGTCTGAGGTACCGTCTACCTTTGCCGCCCGATACAACTCATCGGGCACCTGCTCAAAGTTCTCTTTCAACAGGTAAATATAGAATACAGAAGTAATGGAGGGAAGTATCAGCCCTGGAAAACTGTTGCGCAGATTGAGGTTTGTGATGGTCACAAAGTTGGTGATTACCACCAGTTCACTGGGTATCATCATCATCGACAAAAATAAGGCAAACAGCAGATTTTTACCACGAAAATTCAGCCTGGCAAAGGCGTATGCGGCCAGGGTACTGACTGCTACCATGGCCCCGGTAGTGAGTACAGAGAATATCAGTGTGTTAAGCAGGTAACCTCCCAAGGGCACGGCGATAAAGGCCTCTTTATAATTTTCCAAGGTGGGTGACAAGGTAAAAAACTGAGGGACGCGTTCAGAGTTATAGGATCCGTAGCTTTTCAGAGAGGTAAGCACCATCCAGTAAAAGGGAAACAGCACCAGCACCGCCCAGACACTCAGCCCCAAATAATTCACGGCACGTAGCGTCCTCCTCCGGCAGGCTGAGTGATTCTTTTGTTCAAACTCACAGTCTTTTCTCATAACGGCACCTCTCAGCCCCGGAACTGACGGCGGCTTACCAGCAGATTGATACAGGTAATGGTCAGCACAATGACAAACAGCACCATGGCAGCTGCTGAAGCGTAGGAGGGGTACCCACCGCTGTCCCCGTAGAGCATATCGTACACATAGCCCACAATGGTATTCATACCTGCTGCATTCAGATCAGTCCCGAAGAGGGCCACCGCATCGCTGTACGCCTTAAAAGCCCCGATAAAGCCGGTAATCACCAGGTAGACAAGCATAGGTGCAATCATGGGCAGCGTAATGCGCGTAAAGGTACGCAGCCGAGATGTACCATCCACCCGGGCAGCCCTGTAGTAATCCTGGTTTACCGAAGCCAGTGCACTGGTGAGTACCAGAATTTTGAAGGGCATCACCACCCAGACTGTATAAAAGCACAGCACAAACATCTTGGCCCAATATGGCCCATTGATAAAGTCCACTCCCTCTCCCCCAAACCACTGGATCAGCAGGTTGACCATACCATCTGTATACTCCGTCTTCTGGAAGAGCACCATAAATACCAACCCTACCGCTAATGTATTGGTGACATAGGGCAGAAAGTAGATGGTCTGATAAAGCTGGCGCAGGGCCCCAACGGAACTCAGAGCAACAGAAATAAGCAGCGCCAGGCAGGTGGACACCGGAACGGTAATCAGTACTAAAATAAAGGTGTTCTTCAGCGCCTGAAGAAAATAGGGGTCATGGAGTACATACAGGTAGTTATACCCCCCTACCCCCAGATAGGTCTGGGAGGCAAAGTTGAAGCCCTCCTCCAAGGAGTAGACAAACACATCCAGAAGCGGGTAGAGCAAAAATGCCCCCAGCAGTATCAGGGAGGGCAGCAGATACAGCCAGGCTTTCTTGGAATTGTCCATATTCAAACACCCCTTTTCCTTAGCGTTAGCTCACCGGACAAAACGGAATACGGGCCCCACTGTCCCGGTGAAACAAAAACACCTTATCCGGCTGCAGTCCAAAGCGCATCTTGGAACAATCAGTATTTATCTCCCGGGCCGAACTGACAATGGCCCGCACCGTCCCGGCAGCACAGGCCGGATGGGTGCACACAATGCTCACATCCCGCCCCAGTGCCTCTACCCGATCCAAATCGCAGGTCACCGGACCGTCCTCCTTTGGCGTAAAGCCCTCAGGACGAACTCCGACCCACACCGGTTGGTCCGGCACTCCGGGGGCTCCCATCACCGGTTGGCCCAACAGGTACAGAACCTGTCCCCGAATTTCTGCCTCAAAGACATTAATAGGGGGAGTACCTAAAAACCTGGCCACAAAAAGGTTGGAGGGATCATCGTAAACCCGCTGAGGATGCCCTTGCTGCATCAGTACACCCTCCTTCATCACTGCGATGCAGTCGGAGATGCTCATTGCCTCCTCCTGGTCATGGGTGACGAAGATGGTGGTAATCCCAGTTTTTTTCTGGATTTTACAGATCTCTTCCCGGGTCTGCAGGCGCAGCCTGGCGTCCAGATTGCTCAGCGGCTCATCCAGCAGCAGTACCCGGGGCATCTTCACCAACGCCCGGGCAATCGCCACCCGCTGCTGCTGTCCGCCGGACAGCTCCCTGGGCCTGCGGTCCCGCAGAGACTCAATCTGTACCAGAGCGGCGGCCTCCCCCGCCCGGCGGCGCATCTCCTCCCTGGAGGGACGGGCAGCCCCCTTCAGGTTCTCCAGGGGGAAAAGAATATTCTGCAGTACAGTCAGGTGGGGATAAAGGGCATAGTTTTGAAAGACCATGCCCACTCCCCGCACCTCCGGCGGCAGGTCGGTCACGTCTTCCTCCCCGAAGAAAATCCGCCCGGAGGTAGGTTTCTCCAACCCGCAGATCATATTGAGGGTAGTGGTCTTTCCACAACCGGAGGGGCCCAATAATCCCACCAATGTCCCGTCCTGGATCTGAAGGCTGAGGTCCGATACTGCGGTTACCTCCCCTGAACCTCCCCGCCTGCGCCCGGGAAACCGCTTGGTAAGATTCTGCAGCTTAATGTCCATTATCACACATCTCCCTGTGACAAATGTTCTTGCCTATGGATTATAGCGGATTTTTTCCAACCCTACAAGGCTCCGGAAGGGTCTTTTCCCAAGTGTGGACTATCTTAGACAGAAAAATCCCGCGGCTCACCCTGTGGGAGAGCCGCAGGACCCCGCCAGTTGTACCGGATTTAAAAAATTACCAAGGCGCAATTCTACCAAATATCCGCACTTTCTCATGCCATGGGTCATATACTGCCCACCTTGGAGTCTTTTCGTTTCTCCTCCTCGCTCAATTGCTCAAACGGCACCAGATCATTGTGCATCTTGGCCAGGTCGTTTCGGCTCTCCGGCGCGACAGATCCGCTGAATACATAGCCCTCCGAGCGCATATAGGCGTTCCAGCGCCTGTGTTCCAGCTTTTCTATGGCCAGGCGCTCCTCCGGCGAGAGCTCGTTCTCCTCCTTGTCGGCTCCCGGAATGCCACACAAAATCCGCATTTGCAGGTGTATTGCTGCTGCTACGGATGAACGGTAGTTAAATTCGTAGGCCCAGAAGTCCTCCTCCCTGCCCCACTTCAAATGGCGCTTAAGTGCCATGTCCTCCAACTGAGAATCGATGATGTTCTCTTCTGAATAGGTAGTAAGCAAGTCTCCAATAAACTGGATATCATATGCGTGACCCCGGTAATCTGTAATATGCTCCAGGGCCCGCTTCTTCATGGGATGATACACCACTGCCTGGATATCCGGATGCTGCCCGCTGCGGGCACAGAGAATACGTGCGTTTATAGCTGTCTTGGTATTCTTTCCATCCTCCCCCAAAGCAACAAAAACATGGCTGACCTGCTTGATTGTGGCCAAGTCATTTGCAAAGGCTGCCGTATCTACATCCACCCCCGAATGAATGGCGATACGATACTGTGCATCCCCCTCTATGCCGGCCCCATTTTGCCGGGGGGACATCAACTCAGGACACTGCACGGAGAATCGGCTCTCTGCCAGGGGATCCTTGTCATAGACGTTGATCTCCACCTGATAGCCGTCCATCTGGCAAAACCAGGACAGGGCCTTAAGCATCTCCGTCCCATACTGCCCCAGACCGATGAGGACAACAGAAATGAGGCTCACCCCGTCTCCAGGTATCGCATGGGCAAAAAGGGACTGCCCCGTCTGATACAGCGTCTGATTGACCAGAGAACGTATGGCATTCACCCTGCGCACCCGCATTCCTCCCCCCGGCAGGGCGCGGAAAAGCACCTCGCTCTCCACACCGGAGGAAAAAACAAACAGGCGAAAATTGGGTTGGGCGCCGTAATCCTCTATCAGCCGGATAGACTGCTCGATATTTTCTGACTCATCTTCCCCCATGACAAAGAGAAGTACCTCCCTGGCCCTTCTGCGAAGCCTCCAGTTCACATCGGCAATATCCCGTTTAAAACAAATGGCTTTCAACTCCCGGGCCCTCTCACAAAGCTCAAAAATGGACTCCTCGTTGTTTTCAAAAACGTCAGTGAAGACAATCAGGGCCTGGGGACTTTTTCTCTTTATACTGCCCGCCAGAGCCAGAGATTGCTCGTTCAGTTCAGAAAACACACATATTTTAGAGGCGCGCCGGAACAGCAGGTTATGGTAGGCGGAGACGTTTTTAAAAAAAGACAGGACAAACCCAAAGCTTAGGGCGGGCGCCAATACATATAAAGCTGCAGCCAGTATGGAATATCCCCTGCGCAGGTACGCCTGGGGTAGGCTGGCTGCAAACTGGGCCATTCCATCAAACTCCCCATCCAGTACAAACAGCCGCATTACGCTGTGGACGGACAGCAGGACGCATTTGAGAGGAGCAAAAAAATCTCCCGCTGCCCACGTCCAGTTGATGGGCATAAAGAGCAGCACTGCCGAGACAAATACACCGGCTAACACACATTTCACAGGAGACAGAAACTGTCCGCGCCGGTACGCTGACGCAGCCAATTTCAGTGCTGCACAAAGCCCCCACATTAAAACCGCCAATGAGAGATAAAAACAAATCGCTGCCCACATACCAATACCCTTTCCCGCACAGCATGTCCCCTGGCAGGAGCCGGCTGCGCCACCCTTTGCAGGGGAAAATCCATTTCCCCAATATTCATATATAAAAGCCCAGCGTTTTCGGCCAGACATCCCGCCGTACCCTGCTGATATGCCCAGGACGGAAACAGCGCACCGGCCTCCTTCCGGTAGGCCGCTGCGCCTTCCGCCATGCTATCTTTTCCGTGCCTGCAGCCTCGGAACTACATCACTGCACTTCGTTCAAAGAACCGGCTTTTTTGTCTGCACACCCGGAGGGTCGAATTACTCCCGCTTCATATTTTGATAGAGCACCTGGGAGTACTGTTTGATCTGAACCACCTCATCCAAAGACAGTTCCAGCTGTTTTTTCCCAATAAAGGAGGTCTCCTTCTCCCCTTCTCCGCCCGGGATTACCAGAGATACAAAGCGCCCCTCCTCATCTGTGGCAAACAATTGAAGCAATTCCTCTCTCGTCAATGACGGAATCATTTGAATCCCCCTTTATCAACCAGGTTCTGTCACATGGACATAGATGTACTCGGTGCCGCCCTTTTTCACCGTCTCAATGCTCTTAATGGGATAGCGTATGCCAGAGGGCGCCAACACTTCACTCTCCGTGCCGTCGAACGTGCCCACATGGGTAATGCTGACGCCACTTTTGTTATCATCCAACACAAATATGATGTGAGACTCTCCCCCAAAGAGGAAGCCCTTTCCTCCCCCAGGGCTTTGGGCAAATTTCTCAGCTACATATTCCTCTGAAGACCAGCTGGACGGACCTAGCATGTCCACATCGGGCTGGGAGAGAATCTTTTGGGCCTGCTTCTTGGATACATGGATTCCCCGAAACACCTGGCCCTGCCATTTGGGGGCGTTGTGAAGATAGCTGTCCAACACGGTCAGTGCCTTGGCGTCAGCCGGATGTGCCTTTGGATTGTTGTAGGCCCCCCGAATCAGAGAGTAGCCCACCTGGCCGGTATAAAACTGGACGCTGTCCAGCATTTCCTGGGCCTCTGCCTGCGATACCTGTTTGCCGCTGCCGCTTCTGATATCTTCCTGAATTGCGGCAATTTGATCCTGCCGCTGGCTGATATAGCCACGGTGGCTGGTCTGCGTTGCACTGCCGCCTGCAGCTCCAGCCCCACTGGCCGCTCCTCCGGTCAACCCGCCGGCTGTTCCTCCTGTCCCTCCGCCGGTCGACCCGCCAAATCTCCCCCCGGCTGCCGCCGCCCCCAATGCAGCTCCGGCAGCCGGGCCAATCAGTTTCCCCCGCTGGAAAACCTGTTGTTATCTATGACTTCCTGATAGGATTCCGCCACGTCATTGAGCATGTCCGACAGCCCGTTGACCGGTTCCGTGGCCGCCTCCTCCGCCGATCGAATCTCCTCGACGATTCCTGCGATGGACGACTGGTGAGGACCCAGGGTGTCGGCATGTTCCTCCGCCACTGCCTCCAGGGCGTCTGCCAGTGTTTTAATGGTCTCAGCCGAAGATACAATGGCTGCGGACATCTTTTTCAGCTCGCCGATTCCCTCGGGACTTACCGCATATTTCATGGCCTATCTCCTCCCTCAATCCGCATAAGCCTTACTGGCAGCCTTTTGAATATCCTCCATCTCTTCCTGGAGGGCGGAAATCACACTCTGCACCGTTCCAAAGGTGCCCCGAATTCGCTGGATACAGGCACCCAGTTTCTCATTTCCCCGGGCGGCGGCGGGGTCGTTGTCTGTGTTGTCCACACAGTCTCTGCCCGCCTGCTCCATAATGCTGCAGTTTTCTGACACCTGATTCATAAAATTCTGAAGTGCCTGTATCATTTCTTCATAGCTTTGTTCATCAGCGTAGGACATAGTTCTTCCTCCCTATCTATGTATGGTCATTTATGCGCCTGCCGGAGCAAAGGGGTTAACCGCCTCCCCATTCTCATCTACCATCCATCCATCCCAGCAGATACCGGGATACAGATATGGACGGAAGGAATAGCGATTTAAAGTATCGTAATACTGGCAAATGTGTTCCGGGAGACCACTGGCACTTTTATTGCCAAACAACTCTCTGGAGTCATCCGCCGAAATCTGGAAAGACATACGGTGGCGGAACCAATCCAATTTCAGCCCCGTAGTCCGCAAATCGGCATAGCTGTTCAAAAACAGCAGGAAGTGATAGCCCAGGCGGCTGCCCTGTTTGACCACATACTGAAGATCCGACATGGCGTTATAGGCTCCCGTGCTGTGCTGCTCCTTCCCAGGCCGCTCCCGGTTGTCAGCCTTGGGAGCCCCCTCTTGAGGCTGAGTCTGTCCATCAGGCACCTGGGCAGGGACATTGTTGGAAAAAAATTCCTTTTCCGCCTCTTTTAGCATGGCTTTTATTTCGTCGGCGTTCTTCCCTGCCGCCGCCTCCCGTTTCAAAGCGTTCTTTCGCTTGATCCAAAGCATGGCATACTGGTGAACCGCCTCCGCCTCCTGGGTGGCCACGGCAGCGCCGGATTTTATCAGGGCACTCTCCCTCTCCCTCCTGGCATCGGACTGTTGCCCCAGAACAGCGGCAGCAGGAGCTTCACCGTCTACAAATTCAAAGTCAGAACAGATCCGATCCAGCCCCACCAGCACAATCAGCTCTCCTCCCGGCTGCTTCGTCCGGATTTTCTCCTTCAGTGTACGGATCGCCCCACACACCTGTTCCATTCCCTCTGCATAGCTGCACTCCAGCCCCTTCCAAGCACCTTCCCTGCACATCTGATACAGGCTGTTTTTCCCGTAGGCCCACACAGAAACCCTTCTGTGCTGAAGCCGGGCAGAGACAATGGCTGAAGTGAGAATAGAGGCCGAGCACAGCTGCTCCATAGCCCGCCCCACCAAAACCAGGTTTTCTCTGGTCTCCGGCGTCAGTGTCACCAACTTCATCCGGGTCATCAGCCGGGGGGTTCCAAAGGTCAGAAGGGTCTCCTCCCCGGCAAACTCCCCCTGGTCTGCACATGCAGAAACCGCCTGCAGAAAGCTGCTCCGGGGGAACGTCTCATAGGTATTCCCATCCACTAAAACAGGGTGTTTCTCTACATATGTGCTGATGTCATTGGGCTGATACCTGTCTACTGGAGTCATGGACTGATTGATCTTTTCAATCAGCTGATCCCTCAGGTCATAGTCCGGGAAATACATCACCAGCACCCGCATCACCTGGGGTAAAGTATCCGCACTCACCCTGTATTTGACCAGCGCATAGTGGGGCGGCAGAGCATCCATCCAATTCCGCACCTGCTCTGTTTTCAGGTTTGGAGACAGCTCCAGTGTCTGGCTAATCTCCTCCTTAGTCCCCTTCATGGCAATCCGCTGCTGGATCTGGGCGCGGGCGGTGGGGGTCAGGCCCGCAATGCCGGTGGTAAAGGTCTGGCTGGAAAACAAGAACCGAATCCCCAGGGCGGCGCCCTTGGCCAGGAGATTCTGCAGTCTGAGACGGTAGGTCTGTGACTCAGCTATAGCCTGGGACATAATGGAGAACTCATCCAGGATGACAAAAATCACCGGCACCGGCTCCTCCAGAGTGGTGGGATCCAGCTGGTCAATCCGCTCCTTCCCCAGCCGGGCAAACAGCCGCTGGCGCTCCATCATCTTTTCCGTCAGTTTGTCAATCAGATCGTAGACCAACTCGGTAGACTCGTCCAGGAGAATATACTTGATATGGGGCGGACAGTGGGCAATGTACTTTTTAAACTCCAACTGCTTAAAGTCGGCCAGCCAAAGCTCCACGTTGTCCGGGTGGTAGTTGGCAATCAGCCCGGCAATCAGGGTGTGCAGCAGGGTGGATTTGCCCGAGCGGGAGGCTCCCACCAGGTAGGCGGCAAAATTTTCATTCTCAAAGGAGACGCTGTGAGCCTTGTCCTTGCTGTCGATACCGAAGGGCAGCTCAATCTTTTTATAGGCCCGGGTATATTGGGGAAGCTGGACGTAGTCGTACCGCTTGGGATACTCGTTGCCCACGGTCAGCTTCTCTATCTTATGCTCTCTCAAGCTCGCCCCATATCCCTCCGGCAACTCTCCCGTCAGGGTATACCAGGTAAACCGCCGCCCGTTTTCCTCCCCGTACTGGATGGTGGTCTCCCGGGGCAACATGGTGATGTGGACAGCGTTCTGATCCGCGTAGGTGGGTAGACGTTTGCCCTCCCCCTCCCGCTTTGCCCCAGTACGGTAGGTCACACTGACAAAGGAGATGCCGTAGCGCTCATAGTTGGTCATAATGCGCTGCAGATATTCCCGATCCCGTCCGTCAAAAGCTTCAGGCCAGCCAAAGAGGAGCAAAGTGCTTCTGGGCAACTGCCTGGAGACCTCCACTCCCTGGTTGTACTCCGCTACGGAATCGCACAGCTCCAGCACATCATCCATATCCGCAAAGGAGGCAACAATTTGCTCCAGCACAGCGGACAGCTGCTCGGGATTTCTGGGGATGGGCGCAATGACAAAGGTATTTTCCAGCTGCTTCAAAGAACCCAGGGCAGAGGAATTAAACCGCACCCCGTCCAGAACATAGACCTTATTTTTGCCCGCGGGATATGCCTGCAGGATCTCCAAAATAAAGTTCTGCAAAGCGCGATCCAGCTGTCTGGTTCGGGTGGCGGCGCAGTCCACGGCTATGGCAAATTCCTTCCCTGTGTCCAGTTCCACCGGCAGCAGTACCCGGCTGTTTTCACTGTCGTAGAATTTGCCCAGCATGGTTTTGACCAGGGGCCGCTGCTCCTTTGGGACATAGAGGGGAACGGCATACGCCCCGGGTGACAGGTACTCGGCCCGCTGCCCCGGATTTCCATAGGTCTCCGGCGGCAGCTCATACCAGTAACGCCTGTTGGCCTCTGCCGCCTCAGCGGCAAATTCCGTCATCTCTTCACTGACTGCCAGCTCCTTCAGCTCCTGGCTGCATTGGGCAATCCGGTCCTCCAGCTGTTTGATCTCCCGATCCAGGCCCGTGTCCTCCTCCTGTTTCAACTGGGCAATGCGCTGGGTAAATTCCTCCTTTTTCTGGTTGAGAAAATACTCGTCGCATCTGGCCACCACATACACCCGCTGGGCATATGGGTCGTTGGAAGACATAGGGTCAATCATCATGGCCCATTCCCGCAGGCGGTTGAGATTTATCCGATAACCCGGGGGAGCCTCAATGGTCAAGACATTTCGGCTCTCCAGATTTCGCTCCGCCAGCTTCCGGAAGGCCTGGATCTTCAGCATATATTCGTCAATCTTCTCCAGCTGCTCCTCCAGCTTGAGAATTCTTGTGGGAATATCCCCCTCGCGCTTTGTCTGAATCGAGGAGATGGACGCCTCGCAGGCCTGGATCTCATCCTCAATTGCCTTACTTCTCTGGTACAAACGGGAATATTTCTCCAGCAGAGAATCCATAGCGCGCTCCCTCCTGACTAAACATAATTACAGCGGTGGAAAGATAGAAAAGGGAGAGAATTTCAGCAGCGACAAATCCTTCACAAAGGGATACCGCTCCCGGTACAAGAGGAACCCAATCCCATATACGTCATCGCGCTGGGAGAGAATGTTCTCCTGCTGCTCGGCGTAGTAGGCCTCCCCCATCTGGTACAAAAACTGAACCGATGCCCATGTAGCCATACCCTCATAGACAATTTCCCGGTTGCGCCCGTTTCCGTACAGCTGCTGAATCTCGCGGTCGTTCCAATTGAGGTATTGCCAAATGTGAGTCAGCTCGTGAACCATGGTATCAATGGCGGCCAACCGCGGGCTCCCGTTTTCAATCAGCAGGCTATAATGTCCGTTTTTCCTCTGGGCATACCCCAGGACACGGGCAGCCACCTGCGTGCTGGGCCGGAAAATCTGGCCTGCGCCCCGGGCCACGGTTCTGGCATCCGCCATTCGCACACTGATGGGCACATGGTAGCTGACATTATAGAAGCCCTCCAGCATCTCCAGCACCCGGTAAAACAGATCCTTAAAGTCCTCCAGGGTGGTAATGGCGCTGGCAGAACAGTCGTTGCAGCGGACACGGCCGTCGGTCAGTCTGTCGTAGCTGACACCGCTCAGAGGCATCCCACAGAAATCACAATGATTGGTCGCCTCCACATCCAGTACCTGTTTTTCCAGGATACTGCGCTTTCTGGCCTTGGTCAGGGAGCCGTTGCTGCAGCCCCGTACCCGGAGATACCTGCGCACATCCTCAATTTTAAGACGGCTGTCAATCTCCTCAAAGCCAAACTTCAGATAGCACTCCTTCTGGTATCTGGACTTTCGGATGGGTGTCACGCCCGCGGCAGCCAGTGCATCCTCCAGCCAGACGTTGTCCTCAGGGACTCCCGGGGTTTCAAAGATGTCCGTGCCGTCAATATGAACCAGATCGGCGTCCTCCTCCTGGGAGAGCAGTTCCTCCTCCTGGGATTTTTCCCCTTCCTCCGCATCCCATTCTCTTTCCTGGGGGAGCTGGGGCTGTGCCTGCTCTTGGGTTTCGGCATTCCTCTCTGTCTCCAGATCAAAGTCCGCCCCGGGTTCGTCTCCGGTCTGAGGCAGGGGCAAGGCGGTATCCCCCTGGGCAGCCGGCTCCTGGTCGTCCAGAGAATATTCTTTCTCCTTCTCCTCTTCCTGGGAAGCCTCTTCCTCCTGGGCGGCGGTTTGGGGCTGGCTTTCCTGCTCTGCCCCCCGGGCCTCGGTATCCTCCTTCCTGCTCCGTCCCCGGAACAGCTTCCGGATGCGCTCTGCCATCTCTAAAAAGCGGCTTCTGCGCTTCTCATCCTCCGGCAAAGTGACCTCGCCCAACACTGGATCGGCCCGCTCCGGTTCCCGCATTTTTTCAAAATGCCAGTCCAAAAAATCGGCTACAATTTCCAGCAGCTGGGGCAGATTTCTGTTTACCGCATCCAGCAACCCCAGGTCTATGTCGCTGTCTTCCACCACATAGATATAAGGCTCCTCCGCCTCCCCCTCCAGAGAGTAGACCATGTAGTTGAGCATACCCTCGATCCCCTCAGGGCGCTTGGTCAGCACCGCCAGGTACTGCCACGCGTCGGGAAAGACCGACCGGAACACCTCGGATAAAAGGAGACATAGGGTAAAGCGCAGCTTATCATCGGTGTCGGGGAACTTAATCTGCAGGACGTTTTTATTCTTGTAGTGCCTGTCAAAATCCCGGACACAGGGATCCCCCTCAAAGCTGACAACTTTGGCAAGGCGCAGGTCATGGTTATCCCCCATATCCAGATATCCGCCTGTGATGACATCAAAATTCCTGCTTGCAATGGCAATTTCAATGTCCATAACGGTTCGGGCGTAAATCACGTCCTTGGTTTCCCGGGGAGCAAACTGGTACGTGCGAATCTGCCTGTAATATCTGCGTCCGGTGTATAGCTCAGAGGCCCTGCGCAGAATAATCCCGCTTTCCGGGGAGATGAGTTTTACCTGATAATACTTGCCGTCATAGGTGACAAACTGCCCGGGCAAAATGGTCTGGGTGACGTGCCCGAACATTTTCCCGTCAATGTACTCCGACTCCCGTTTCTCCTCCTCTACAATATAGTAAGCGTTTTTCAGAGAATCGGCAAAGTATGTCTCAAAGTTTTCCTTAGAGATGCTATAAACATTGACAGTGCGTGCGGAAATCAGTTCCTCCTCATCCGGAATACTTTTAATATCCAAAATCGAGCCATCTACAAAGGTGTATTTCTTTAACAGCTTGGACAGGCTGTCAAAGGGATCCTCCGCCTGGCAACCGGCCAGCCGCAGCTCACGGATTATCTCTGTTTCCCCAACGGGCCGGAATGCCATCATCACTATCAGCTTCATCAGGGTATTGCGGGTGGTTTTGGCGTAATCCGGGATTAGGGCCGGGATAGCGTTTGGATTGGACAAAAACATCTGCTGGTTGCAGCGCATATAGTCCCGCAGCAGATAATTCTCCGACAGGACATTGACAAACACCTGGCGGCTTCCGCGGGAAAGGAAGGTTCGCATCATGCTGAACATGTTGCAAAATTCGTCCTCTACCACAATAAACTGCTCTTCCCCGGCTTCCGTGCACCAGAGATTGGGTATAAAATGGACCTTCTCATACAGACTCTTTTGCTGGGCAGGCAGGTTCATATAGCGGCAAATGGTAGCATGGTGCTGCCCCGCAATCCATTTCAGATCCCGCAGAGGGGCCTTGGTTTCGCTGTACCACGTCACCTGGGGAATCTGGTTTTTCACGGCCACCGCAGCCAGCTCCATACCGTTGCCCAAAAAACGGGTCTGCTTATCAAACAGTTTCTGCCGCACAAAGTCACCGTCTGCATTCCAGGCCATCCCCGTGTAAATGCACCGTGGGACCGGCATGGCCACCACATTTGTGATCTCTGTGCGCAGCAGGTGGGACATGGTGTCCACCAGCCCGTCCGTATAGCGGTCACAGATACAATACACCGGGGCATCATCATAGCGGTTGGTCTCCTGGGCAATAATGCTCACCCCAACCTGTCCCGTATCCACCATGATGGAGGGCTCCAACAGCAGCACAAATTCCGCCTGACTGAAAAAGTCACGGTTCGCTGCCAGTACCTGGGCATCGTACAGCTGTCGGAAGCTCAGCACCCCCACCTCACACTCGGGTGCCCCCTTGTCCAGGGGCCTGACCCGCCACATGGAGCGCAGGTGTGAATAGTTTCGCAGCAGCTCTGTCAGCCATACCACAGCATCCTGCCCCACCGAGCTGCGCCCCGCCACCACCAGGCATTTTCCGCCCCGCAGCAGGGCGTTTACTATCGGCAGGGTCAGATAGATCCCCAGATCCCGGTAAAAGGGGTTGAAAAATACTACGCTCTCCCCTCGCATCATGGTGGAGACAGCCTGAATACAGTCGGCATCCAGAGAAAGCCGGCTGTCCATGGTCAGAAAATATTGAGCCGTATTCTTTTCCGCCCTGTCCCCGGACTCCTCCATCGTCTTCAGCAACTGGGCAGGACCCTGTCTGGCGGAAAACTCACATCCTGTGTGGGAGGCCAGGCGCTGGGGCGCAAAAAGCTTCTCATAGATTTCCCGGATTCGATAATAGCTGGAAACGCGACGGGCGTCCGACTCATCCCCCAGAACAGAGTGCATAAACTCCTCTCTGGTCTGGCCGTTGATGTAGCACCGCACCTCATTCAGGACAATCAGGGCTCCCCCGGGAAAGCAGACAATCCATGCAGGAGAACCCACTCCCTGGATCCATGTGACGGCAAGCAATCCGGCACACAGCGCCGCCCCCGCCCGGGCAAACGCCTTCACGACCCTTCGGAAATCGGCCCACCGCTTTTGCAGAAACCACTGGTTATAAACCGAGTCGTACTCATAAAAGCGGCCGGATGTCTCCTCCATCAGCTTGTTATCCTTCCACTTGGAAGACACCAGAGGGCAGGTCACACACTTGACCAACAAAAATCCGCCCATGAGCAACACATTTAAAACCAAGATATTCCCGTTTTGCAGAAACTCCAGGCGCTCACAAATGCTCTCTGACCAAGTAAAGCGAACGGAAAGCACCACCGCCCCCGCTACGCTGAAAACCAGGGCGATCCAGGGCAGCAGCACCTGTCTGCCCCGATGGCTGCGCTTTGTATTGATGGCGTTTTGCAGCAGGCAGAGCAGTGCAATGATGACAAACGCTGCAATGAGCCTGACAGTGTTATCTTGTGTCATCGTACAACTCCTCCCGCATGATATGAAGCCTGCTGATAAACCCAAAAGGCGACTCTATCACATCCCCGGCAAAATTCACAGGAACTGTATAGCTGGCCTGGGATTCAAAGGTGTAGAGGGGGTTTGCACAGGGGGCAACCTCTGCGTCAACCACCAAGCCCTCATCAATTTCAACCGCTTCCAGATTGACCGGCAGGTGAAAGGCCACACTCCAAGTTTTTAGATCCACCAGGAAGGTGTTCAGAGCGGTGATATGGTTCTGCTTATAAAACTGAGACTCGTTGCGCAGGAAGGTCTTGCGGCGCATCAGGGTAAGATAGGAATTTCCGTGAGTATAGGAGGTCATTTCGCTCATATACCGGGAGAATACAGCGGTATTTTCCGAAACACGGGTTACAAATCCGTTTACAAAGCTGTTAAACCGCCCCACCAGGCTCCGCAGTTCCGTCTTCTGTATCAACAGAGCTGTTACCTCAGCCGCCGCCAGCACAACCATTCCCGCCAAAGCGGCCATCAGGATCCCCTGCCAGGAACCCCAGCCACGCTGCTGCAAAAACCGTACAGCGGGCACAAGCCCAAGGAAAAACATCCCAGCCGCAGCCGCCCAGCTTCCAATTGCCTGACGGGTGGTAATACGCTTGAGTATCTTCTCCTTTACGGCCTTCCCCAGTTCCTCCATTCTCTCCATGTCCGCCGACTCCCCGCAGGGGAGACCGCTGCGCAGCTCTAAGATGCTGTCGTACAGCTGATCCAGTTCACCGGTGAGATCCTCTGTCTGATAGGCATCCAGGGGCAGAATCTCAGACTCCGTGTATTTACAATATCTCCGCATCCGATCCGCCGTCCGATCCAGCGCCCGCTCAGCGCAGGTGCTCACAGAGCGCACTCCCGCCTGGGCCGTCTGCTGCATCTCTCGCCAGGTCTCCATGTCGGAGGTGGAGGTGTGTGCTGTAAGCTTAAAGGCCCCCGGTTTCACAAACAGTTTGCTGCGGGGCGGGAGCTTAAGCACCACCGGTGCCTCCAGACGGTAGTCCGGAAGAACCGTCTCTTCATTAATTTGCTGTTCAATTTCCCGCTGGATACTTTTGCTGATGAAGTGACGGGCACTGAGCACCCTGCCTGCACACCGCTGCAGGATATCACACATATCCTGCTTGTCAAAATCAACCTCCAGCCGGTGGAGCTTATAGGCTTGCAGTGTACTGGGATCAATTTCGTTCAGGGCCAGCAGCATCACTCCCGTCCAGACCTTGAACAGATCTGCCGTCCTCTGTACCGGTCCCTTCTCTTCCACCTCATAAAAAAGAAATCGACATGTGCTGGGATAGCCGTTTCGCTTCCAGAACTCGGAGCTGTCTGCTTCTTTGGCCTGGTGCCACACCCTTCTGACGCTCTCTACCCGGGTGTCCTGTTTGGTGCGCAGAGACACCAGAATAATCTCAGTGGGGGGACAGCCATAAAAATGGTACTTTTCATTCAACTGCTTATAGACCAACTCATCCTCCCGGTTCACAACCGGTCGGTAGATCATGCGCGGTGCCTTGTCCTCCTCGCTGATTATGTCACATTCAAACTGCATCTGAGGAGCCGGCACCCCCCCCAGCATCTGAGTCAACCGCACCAGGGGGATAGGGCTCTCCTTTGTACGGGGGTCAGCAGCCGCGTTTTCCAGGAAATCATAGGGGTTGGCCGGGGAGGCGGGAAAAGTCCCAGCCCCGTCCTCCTCCACGCGGACAATCACCGCCCGCCACTCCTCTTTATCGTTGGTCAAACTATAGAGTTCGGGGACAGTGGTGTCAATGGTTGTTCCGGCCTCCAGCCATTGACACACTCCTATCTTCCCGTCGTTGACTGCCTCCATGAAAATAGGATAGAACTGATAAAACGACTCCATGGTCTTTTGATTCTGGATTAAAACGGAGTACATTGAAATCACCACCTTGCATTTGGGTGAACCCTGTTCTCATGGGCCGATTACTTACTCAGCTCCTTAACTTTGGCCTGCACCGCCTTGGCATCTTTCACCAGCCCGATCTCCTCAAATGCCTTGGCAATGATGCTGCAGGTTCTGCTGAAGAGGTAGTCGTGATACATGTTTTTGCTGCGGGTGTTCTCCTCCTCCACATCGGACAGGAACAGCTCATACTGGCTGCGCAGGATGTCTCCCATCACTTCCGACAATTCCTTTTGAGAACAGAAGCGCAGCAGATATTTCTTGATTTCAGTAATTTCTGCCTTTAGGATCTGAAGCACGCTGTCTTCATGGTACTGCTCAGATTTGATGGATCGTTTCATAAGCATGGGGATATCAAACACGCTGCGCACGCGGCTCTCCTCTCCCAGAGGGTACTCCCGCACCCGGAAGGAGTTCAGGCTGCTGAACAGGAAGCCCTCAGATACGGGGATTCCCCGATCCACGTCCGATGTGGTCAACGTATCCACCCGGGCAAGGACCCGATCCACCAGCTCAGGGTAAATGGCAAACGCGTCCAGAACCTCGTAGAGGTGGTCGCAGGGCGTCCCGTTGGACACCACCAACACATCGGAATTGTCGTCCATATCCAGTTCGTCCACATTCAGGCGGTAGGCTCTCTGATCCGCTCCGGTGTCGAACAGGCTCACATAGCCTCCAATCATCCCCCAGAAGAAGGCGGCGTAAATCCGCTGCTCCTGCATAAACTGGTTGCCCTCGTCCAGGTCGGGCATCTTGGTCACAATATGCCACCAGCGGTCAATGTGAGGCGTAATGGCTTTGCTCCGGTGGGCCTCGGGATGGATCATTTTAATCAACTCAAAATAAGCCTTGTAGTACTCGCCGCCGTCCCGCAGAGAGGTCTCGGAGCACTCAGGGGGAGCAAACTTGCTCAGGTCATTTGCCCGCAGGCCGTAGATGGACTGATAGAACAAAATCATATTCTTGGAGATGTCATCAT
>CALWYD010000029.1 GCA_944385675.1 uncultured Oscillospiraceae bacterium | reverse complement strand
GTTCCATCTACAATAGGAGGCTTTCCGCAGCACCTCTGCGGAAAGCCTCTCTGCTTTTGGCGTCAGGGAGGTTTTCCTACCGCCTGGATTTATATTATCAAACATCTCTTTCGGTTTATATAAATTGTTTCGGGGAAAGATGGGAAATTCCTTTCCAGTCAGGAGCCAGACGGAATAAAAATAACTGGGTGAAAGAAGAAAAGAGACAGACCCCTTCCCAGTTTAAGAAAGGTGTTGATTTCAAGGAAAATTGAAAATTTCCGTCGATTCGACGGAGATTTAACCAGTATAAGAAAAGAAACCCCATTCTAAAATTGGATGGGACCTCTTTGATTCTCAACCAGTGTTGATGAGTTAAAAAATGCCCTTATTGTACTTGATTTGACCATAGAGCATAATAGCTAATCCAACCACACAACCAGTAAGGACTATGTAATCCAATATGGCAGTTTTGAAAATAACTTCAAGAAGTGCAGAAAGAATCAAAGAAACACCCATTATCAAAGTTCCGGACCCCATACACTTTCCATATTTGGGAATATCACGCTCAGCGACTTTACGACGGTTATACCAATGAATTGAAGATATATTCCCTTTGATGTTGGCTGCCCCTAATACCGTAAGAACACCCCCAATTAGTAAAAATGCAACAAATTTACTCATTGTAACTCCTCCGATCAAAATGGCTTAGTTTCCCTGACAGTATTTCTTGTTGAGAATATCATACTTGAAATGCTGTCATATATCAAGGAACTACCTTGTGTCCTACGGCTAGCACCTCTGTTCCGTTCAGGCAAGTTGAACTAATACATAAAATTGCTTGCCATAGATAGCACTATGTTGATTTTCATGTTCCGTCTCTATTTTTTGTAAGTTTTGGTAGCTTGAACAAGGACCAGACCCCTTTCGCATTGACATTCCAAAGACCGGAAATTATAATAATACAGAAGTATTTTATGAAAAGAGAAACTATTTTATAGGAGAGGGAGAGCTGTTCCCTGCTGTTGGAGGCGGCCATGGATATCCATGTCAACGATATTTTAAAGATGAAAAAGCCCCATCCCTGCGGCAGTCAGGAGTGGCTGGTGCTGAGAGTGGGGATGGATTTTAAACTGCGGTGTCAGGGCTGCGGACATGAGGTAATGCTGCCCCGGAGCAAGGCGGAAAAGAATATCCGTAAAGTTCTGCGGGAAGGCCGGGAAGTAGAAGTTTAGCCTGCAGGTAAAGGAGGTAGGAAGGCTATGCGATATGACAGTGATTTGCTCTATCGTCCCCCGGGGGAGTGGAGGAGCTATCTACTGCAATGCACCATCGGCTGCTCTCATAACAAATGTACCTTTTGCGGAATGTATAAGGAGAAGACCTTTCGCATCCGCCCGGTGGCGGACATTCTGGAGGACATTGACATGGCCCTGGACTACTATGGGCCCAGAGTAGAGCGGGTGTTCCTGATGGATGGGGATGCCATTGTAATGAAGACCGGTGAGCTGTTGCAGATTCTCCATAAGCTCTACCAGACCTTTCCGAAACTGGAGAAGGTGACGGTATATGCCGGCCCACGCAGCACCTTATCCAAGTCCCCCCAGGAACTGCAGGAGCTGCACCAGGCCGGACTGTCAAGGGCGTATCTGGGCGTGGAGAGCGGCAGCCAGGCAGTGTTGGACTTTATTCAAAAAGGTTGCTCTGTCCAACAAATGCTCCAGGCTGGACGAAATCTGGTGGAGGCGGGAATCGATCTGTGGGTTACAGTGATCCTGGGCTTGACCGGGCAGGGCGGCGACTGGGAGGAGCATATTCTTTCCACCGCCAAGCTGATCAATGAAATGCGCCCTCGCCATTTATCTGCTATGACCTTTGCTCCTGCAAAAGGAACCCCGCTGGGAGAGGATGTGCTGGCCGGCCGATTCCAAGTGTGTACGCCAGAACAGGTACTGGAGGAATGTCGGCTGCTGATTGAGCATCTGGAGGTAGATCCCCTGCACTTTACCAGCAATCATGCTTCCAATTATCTGCCCTTAAAGGGTGGTCTGCCAGAGGATCGGGAAAAGTTTTTATCTATGATAGACCAGGCGTTGGAGGGGAAAATTCGTCTCCGAAAAACCTTGAATCGAGGTATTTGAAGTAAGACCATAGAGGTACCCCAGCGGAGATACAGGGGGATCTCTATGGCCTTTTTATTTTCGAGGCATTTGGAAGCACAGTGGGACGAAAAGGGAGATAATTTGCGGGAAAGAGAGGATTTTCTAAACAATACAGACAAAATGAACAAGAATCCCCAGGTAAGTCTGGGCAATTTTGCCCTTGAATCTCCATGGTGAATTGGTTACAATGTGGTAACAAAAGTAACAGCCAGTTGCTTTTGGTTGTCATAATTATGACAAAAATTTCATCATAGGAGTGTAGACAATGATACGCAAGCTGTTTTCCATGCTGCTGTGTGCCTTTGCCTTACTCCTCCTGATGGGTGCCGGCACAGCTCCTCAGCAGCCGGTGACTGTCTTGGCAGAGGAGGAGAGCGCCGCTTCTGGCGACGCATTTGAGACTAAGACCTGGTCCATTGGTGAGGTGAGCAGTCAGGCAGTTCCTGCCGCCGCGGCCGCCAACCCTATTGATTTGGCACAGAGTACGGAGAGCGGACTTCTCATCGACGGAGTTCACGCACCTGCAGAAGTAGAACTGACCTCATATAACGGGGTAGAGTATGTGTCTCTGGCAGTTATGGCCCAATGCTTGGATGAGACGGCATCGGTCAATTGGGACGAGGGTTCCCAGAGCATGACGGTCACAACCGGAAAGCTGAAATTGACTGCTAAAGTTGGCCAGCTTTACCTGGAGGCAAATGGCCGTTATTTGTACCTGGCGGAGAAGGTACAGAAGACTGAAGGGCAGGTAACTGTCCCTCTGTGGGCGGTGGCCGAGGCTTTTGGAGCTCAGGTGGGCTGGGACAGCGGCCTGGAAGCGGTTGCTGTCACCTCTGGGAGTGGAGCCATTCAGTCCGGAGACAGCTACTATGACCAAAATGACCTGTTCTGGCTGTCCCGAGTTATCTTTGCAGAAAGCGGGAATCAGCCCTTGGAAGGCCAGATGGCTGTAGGCATGGTGGTGATGAACCGGGTAGAGAGCGACATTTATCCCGATACAGTGGAGGGAGTACTGGCCCAGAAAAATCAGTTTTCCACATATCAGTCTGGACGGCTGGCCCAGCGCACCCCTAACGCTTCCAGTGTCATTGCTGCCAAGCTGGTTCTGGATGGCGGTGTGGTGGAGGAAGTGGAAGACGCGCTCTACTTTGATTCCTGTGCCAACAGCTGGGCTTCCAGGAATAAAGAGTGTGTGGCCATTATTGGAGGCCATAAATTTTACGCCTAATATCAACTGGGGGTTCCAACCCGCAGAATTGAAACGGCCGCCCTTTGGGGCGGCCGTTTTTTAGGTGAGGTTGGGAAATACACTCTTTTTGCCAAGATGAAGAAATTTAGGGTTTTCTTTTTGAATATTCATGTATATAATATAAATACCGTATTTTGGCCATCAGCGGCCCTTGGGAGGATACAAAGCGATGACAAGAAGCAACGCCAGAGAAATTGCGGTGCACTTTATTTATGAACTTAGTTTTGGAAACAGAGATGCCAAAGAGCTGCTGGATTGCCAGCTGACGCCCCAGCGGTTTGCGGAGCTGGAAGAAGAATTGCCCTTATACGCCCAGTTTCCAAACGAGAAGCAGGAGAAGTACATAAGGGAACTGGTTGAGGGGGTATTTTCCCATGGACCGGAGCTGGATGAATATATTGGCCGCTATGCGGTGGGGTGGAGCTTTGCCAGAATTCCCCGTATGGCGGCGGCTATTATGCGCACAGCCATGTATGAGGTGCTTTATATGCCGGACATTCCCAATGCCGCGGCCATCAATGAGGCAGTAGAGATTGCAAAGCACTATGAGCCGGCAGAGGTTGTGTCGTTTCTGAATGGAATATTGGGCTCATTTGTTCGAGCAGAATTTGCCGACACGCCCCAAAAGCCGGAGAAGGCATCAGGCCAGGACGGGGAGAATCTAACGTGACGGGCGGAGTACTGGGACTGGATACCAGCAACTATACCACCTCTGCAGCTGTATTTAACGGACAGGAGGGGGGCAATGCCAGACGGCTGTTGGATGTGCGGCCGGGAGAACTGGGCCTTCGGCAGAGTGAAGCGTTGTTTCAGCATGTCAAGAGGCTGCCTCAAATGTTGGAACAATTGTCTGAACAGGGCCTTCTCAAGTCCTTAATGGGGGTTGGGGCCAGTACCACCCCCCGCCGGGCAGAAGGCTCCTATATGCCCTGTTTTTTGGTTGGTTCCTCTCAGGGCCAAAGCATTGCAGCGGCTTTGGGGGTACCTTTTTTTGCCTTTTCCCACCAGGAGGGGCACTTGGCCGCAGCTGCTTGGTCTGCCGGCTGTCCGGAGTTGCTGGAACGCCCGTTTCTGGCCTGGCACCTGTCCGGAGGAACCACAGAACTTTTACGGGTAGTGCCAGCGGAGGAGGTTTGGAACTGCGAAATTCTGGGTGGAACCCAGGATATCTCCGCCGGACAGCTGATTGATCGGACGGGGGTGGCCCTGGGCCTGTCTTTCCCGGCAGGAAAAGCTCTGGATGAGCTGTCCGGTGGCCAGAGAGGTACAGGCGGTTTTCGGGTAAAGTTGCAGGGGCTGACTTTCTCGCTGTCGGGGATGGAGAATAAGGTAAAAGAAATGACAAAGCGCGGGGTATGCCCAGCTGAGGTGGCGCGCTTTGCGATTGATACAGTAACTGATGTAGTGGTGCGGGCTACCCAAGAGGCCATGGAACAATTTCCTGGTCTTCCGGTATTGTGTTCAGGGGGAGTTGCTTCTAATCGGTGCCTGCGCCTGACGCTTCGCGATACTTGCGGGGCAGTATTCGCAAAACCGGAATATGCCACAGACAATGCCATGGGAATTGCACTTTTGACTTGGCGGGCTTTAAAGCGGAGGGGGGCGTTGCGGTGAGAGAGGAGTTGTCTATACTCACGCCCAGTCAAGTGGGACAATATATTAAAAGCTTTATGGATCGAGATCACGTCCTGTCAGGTCTGCTGGTGCGGGGAGAAATTTCAAATTATAAGAGATATCCTTCCGGGCACCACTATTTTACACTGAAGGATGGAGAGGGAGCTTTGCGGTGCGTCATGTTCCGGGGAGATGCCGCATCTCTCCGGTTCCAGCCCCAAAACGGAATGCAGGTGATTGCTGCTGGCCGTGTCACTGTTTTTCCCCGGGATGGGCAATATCAGCTTTACTGTGTCCGTTTAACACCAGAAGGAGCGGGAGATCTGCACCTGGCATTTGAGCAGCTGAAAGAGAAACTGCTCAAAGAGGGGCTATTTGACAGGGAACGTAAAAAACCCATTCCACGATTTCCGGGTAGGATTGCCCTTGTAACATCGCCGGCTGGAGCGGCCGTGCGGGACATGATACGAATTTTAGGGGCGCGCTGGCCCGCGGCCCGAGTATGTATCCTGCCGGTGCGGGTCCAGGGGGAGGGGGCGGCAGAGGAAATCGCCGCTGCCATTCACTGGTGCTGTCAAGCCCGGATAGCTGACTTGATTATTACTGGCCGGGGCGGCGGTTCTATGGAAGATCTGTGGGCCTTTAACGAGGAAATTGTGGCGCGAGCCATTTACGCCGCTGATATTCCTGTTATTTCCGCTGTAGGACATGAGCCGGACGTCACCATTGCTGACTTTGTGGCTGACTTGCGGGCGGCCACTCCCTCTAATGCAGCAGAGCTGGCTGTACCAGATCAAAACGAAGTGTACGCCGCGCTTTTTCAGAAGAAGCAGCGCCTGGAGCGGGGAATAGATCGGTTCCTGTCCGCATGGCGTGAACGGAGAGACCGTGTAGCCCAGAGCAGGGCTATGACGGACCCCGCCTCTTATTTTCGGGATAAGCGGCTTCTGTTGGACTATCACAGCCGCCAACTTGTCCATGGACTGGAGCGAGAAATTGCCGGACAGCGGGAACATCTGGCCCGGCTGTCTGCTGCCCTGGATGCCATGAGTCCGCTAAAGGTGATGGGGCGTGGGTATGCCATTGCCCGGAAAGAGGACGGAAGGGTATTAACCTCGGTAGAAGGAATATGTCCGGGAGAGAGGCTGTCTCTAAGGTTTTCGGATGGGACGCTGAGCTGCCAGGTGGAAGAAATTTTGGAACGCAAATAATAAGAAAAGGAAGTGGGCCACCATGGCTGCAAAAAAGAAGCTGGATTTTGAGGCATCTATGGCTCGATTGGAGGAGATTGTCTCGTTGTTGGAGCGGGGTGATGCTCCCTTGGAGCAGGCCATGAGCCTGTTTGAAGAAGGGGCCGGCCTGCTGCGGGCTTGTACGGAGCAGTTAGATAAGGCCGAGCAGAAAGTAACTCTCCTTACCGCTGGGGAGAATGGAGAACCACAGGAACAAGCCTTTGGGGAGGGCATATGATATGGAAAAAAATTATTCCATCCTGATGTCCCAGGATTTGGCCCTGGTGGAGGACTATCTGGCAAACCTGTGTGTACGGGGGTCGCGCTATGCCGATTTGCAGGAGGCCATGGAATATTCATTGATGGCAGGAGGAAAACGGCTTCGTCCTGTCCTGGTACTGGAGACCTGTCGTATGTGTGGCGGAAATTTGGAACTGGCGCTGCCTTTTGCTGCTGCGGTGGAGATGGTACACACCTACTCCTTAATCCATGATGATCTGCCCGCCATGGACAACGACCAGTTGCGCCGGGGAAAACCCACCAACCATGTGGTATACGGAGAAGCAACTGCCATCCTAGCTGGGGACGGGCTGCTGACCGCAGCCTTTGGCCAGTTGACGGCTGCTCAGCTTTCTCCCGAACAGATTGTAGCGGCGGTGGACTGTTTGGCCCAGGCTGCTGGCCCGGAGGGTATGGTAGGCGGACAAGCTCTTGATATGGCGGGAGAAGGGAGATCGCTGACCCGACAAGAGTTGGAGCAGCTGCAGAGTCTGAAAACCGGTGCCCTGATTGATGCGGCAGTGCAGTTGGGCTGTATTGCTGCAGGGGGAAACAAAGATCAGCGGGAGCAAGTTTCCCGTTATGCCCGGGCCATGGGCCGTGCCTTCCAGGTGCGGGATGATATGTTGGATGTAATCAGTTCACAGGAGGAGTTGGGCAAGACAGTTGGGTCTGACCAAGCAAACGAGAAGAGCACCTTCGTCACCTCTTTGGGACTGGAAGGATGCCAGCAATTAATAGAGCTTCTTACCCGGCAGGCGGTGGAGGCATTAGATGGCTTTGACGATGCAGGGTTCCATATCTGGCTGGCCGAAGAGATGGCACAGCGGAAAAAGTAACGTTTTTCTCCGGGATAGGAATAGGAGGGGACGGGCCTATGCCAGAAAGTTTTTTGACCGGAAATCTTGTGCTGGATCTGGGAATTTCAGCCTGGTTTTTTGCCCAGCTTATTAAAGTGCTCTTTGAGGTGGCCCTCCAGCACCGGCTGAATTGGCGCACTATGGTGAGCAGCGGAGGAATGCCAAGCTCCCACTCAGCTTTTGTATGTGCCATGGCGGCGGGAATTGCCCAGCAGTATGGATTGGACAATCCTCTCTTTGCCCTGGCCGCAGGGATGGCGGCAGTAGTTATGTATGATGCCTGCAATGTACGCAGGGAGGCAGGAGAGCATGCCAAGGTGCTCAATGAACTTTTGGATCATCTCAACCAGATGACTCCGGAGGGAGCTCTGAAGGAGCTGTTAGGGCATACGCCCCTGCAAGTTTTCATGGGAGCGCTGTTGGGCTGTGCCGTGGGACTGCTGGGGCCTTTACTGCTGCAGTAGGACAAAAGAGAATGCTGGCAAAGGCAATAAAGGAGTCGCGTAAGATTGAGTAAGGGAAAGAATGAGTCAAAAGAAGGCCCCCTGTTGGCAAATCTCACTGACCGGGAGGCTGTGCAGCTGTGCCAGCAGCTGCGCCGGGAGCTGGTGGAGGACGTTGCCAGGACAGGGGGGCATTTGGCCTCTAATTTAGGCAGCGTAGAGCTGACAGTAGCTATCCACCGGGTGTTTGATACCAGCCGGGATCGACTGGTTTTTGACGTGGGACACCAGTGTTATCCCCATAAAATGTTAACCGGTCGGCGGGAGCAGATGTCGACTCTACGTCAGTACGGAGGGATTGCCGGCTTCCCAAAGCCGAAGGAGAGTGTTCATGACGCATTTATCGCTGGACACGCATCCAACTCAGTAGCGGTGGCTCTGGGTATGGCCCGGGCCAGAACCGCTTTAGGAAAAGATTACAAGGTGCTGGCTCTTATTGGCGATGGGGCGCTTACTGGGGGATTGGCCTATGAAGGATTGTCCAACGCTGGAGACTGCGGACAGCAGCTGTTAGTTATTCTCAACGACAATGGTATGTCCATCACCCCAAATGTGGGAGCAGTAGCCGACCATCTGGCCAGACAGCGGCTGAAACCCCACTACATCTCTTTTAAACGTCACTACCGGAAAGTGATGAATACCACCTGGGTCGGGCGCAAGGTATACGGCTTTACACATGGTATTAAGCAGGCGCTGAAGCAAAGTTTGTTGCCCTGTAGTATGTTTGAGAATATGGGCTTTAATTATATGGGGCCTATAGATGGACACAATGTGGCACAGTTGACGCAGATACTCCGGTATGCCCGGGAAGTCAATGCGCCGGTGTTGCTCCACGTGAAGACCATCAAAGGGAAGGGCTATCTTCCCGCGGAGGAGAACCCGGATGCCTTCCATGGTGTAGCTCCCTTTGATCCCCTCACCGGTCGGGCAAAGAAGGCGGCGGGGGAAAGCTTTTCTTCTGTTTTTGGCCGTTCACTGGCCAAGCTGGGCCAAGAGGACGGGCGGGTGTGTGCCATCACTGCGGCTATGCTCAATGGGACAGGTTTGGAACACTTTCGACAGGCCTGTCCAGAGCGGTTTTTTGATGTGGGAATTGCGGAAGGATGTGCTGTCTCCATGGCGGCCGGTATGGCCAAGGAGGGAGCAATTCCCGTTTTTGCCGTCTACTCCACCTTCCTGCAGCGGTCCTATGACATGATTCTCCACGACGGGGCTATTCAGGGCCTCCATATTGTGTTGGGTGTAGATCGAGCTGGCCTGGTAGGGGAGGACGGGGAGACGCATCACGGTGTCTTTGATGTGGCTTATTTGGATCATGTGCCGGGCATGACAGTGCTGGCTCCATCCAGCTATGCGGAGCTGAAACGTATGTTGGAGCGGGCGGTGCTACAGATGACTGGGCCGGTAGCAGTGCGCTATCCTCGGGGCGGAGAGGGCGCTTATACCGGGGACAGCGGCGACGAGACAGCCGTTATTCTTCGAGAGGGACGGGATATCACACTGGCTGGATATGGTATTACTGTTAACGACCTTCTGGAAGCGGCGGAAAAGCTGGCACAAAGGGGAATAGAAGCTGAGGTGGTAAAATTAAATGTGCTTACGCCTTTGGAGCCGGGCACTGTAATCTCTTCTGCCAAGAAAACCGGAGTTTTGCTGGTGGCTGAGGACAGCGTGGAAGAGGGAGGCGTAGGCCAGCGCTTGGCCGCTGCTCTGACCTTAGGACGGGTGCCAGCTAAAGTGTGTCTTGTGAACTGCGGAGCGTGTTTTGTCCCCCACGGAGATTTAAAGAGCTTAAAACGCGCGCTGTGTCTGGATGGGGATGGGATTGCCAAAAAGGCGCTGGAGGTGCTGGGCATTGGCTAAAAAGCGGTTGGATGTAGCGATGACAGAACGTGGCCTGTCTGAGAGCCGACAGAAGGCCCAGGCGATTATTATGGCCGGAGAAGTCTATGTGGATGGCCGGAAAGTGGACAAGGCGGGAACTGCTGTGGAAGAGGAGAGCAAGATTGAAGTGCGAGGCAAGGTTCTGCGCTATGTCAGCCGAGGGGGATTGAAACTGGAAAAGGCTATGACATGCTGGCCGATCCATCTGAAGGGGGCAGTGTGCGCTGACATTGGAGCTTCCACAGGGGGATTTACCGACTGTATGCTACAAAATGGTGCGGAGATGGTGTATGCGGTGGATGTAGGCTACAATCAGCTGGATTGGAGGCTGCGCACCCATCCTAAGGTGGTATGTATGGAGCGAACCAACGCCCGATATCTTACCCGGGAACAAATTCCCCGCCCCCTGGACTTTTTTTCTGTGGACGTGTCCTTTATTTCTCTAAACTTGATTTTGCCTGCGGTTCGCCCCCTGATGAAGGAAGGGGGAAGTGGTGTCTGCTTGGTCAAGCCCCAATTTGAGGCGGGACGGGATAAGGTGGGGAAAAAGGGAGTGGTTCGGGATCCCCAGGTTCATTTGGAGGTGTTGGAACAATTTTTAGAGCATGCAGATCATGCAGGATTTTCTGTTTTGGACCTCACCTTCTCACCTATTAAAGGGCCGGAGGGCAACATAGAGTACCTGGGCTATTTGTCAGCTGCAGACGAACCAGCGTACATGGGGGATTTAAAGAGTCTGGTGGAACAGTCTCATAGGGCCTGGAAGGAGGAAGATAGATGAAGATAATCCTCAGTGCAAATCCATATCGGGATCGTGGCCTGCGGGCCACCATGGAGGCCCAGCGGATTTTGCTGCGAGCCGGTGCAGAGATTGTCGTCTGTTTGCCATTCACGCCAAGAAAAGGGGATAGGCTGGATCTGCCAAGCCAAGTGACCCTCTCGTCTCTGGAGGGAGAGCTGCCTGGAGCGGATATGCTAATTTGCTTTGGAGGCGATGGTACGATTCTTCATGCCGCCCGGGATGCTACCCTCCATGGTGTGCCTATTTTGGGAGTAAATATGGGCAGTATGGGATTTATGGCTGAACTGGAAAGGGGAGAGCTGTCCCAGCTGGCTCTTCTACCAAAGGGGCAGTATACGACGGAAAAGCGGATGATGCTGGACGTACGGGTGCTGCGGGGAGAAAAAGTTCTCAGTCAGGATTTGGCGTTGAATGACGCCGTTATATCCAAAGGCTCTATGGCCAGGGTGGCGGAGATGGAAGTGTTGGCAGACCAGGTACAGGCAGCAGCCATTATGGGAGATGGAGTCATTGTAGCCACGCCAACCGGCTCTACTGCCTACTCCATGTCAGCAGGCGGTCCAATTGTAGAACCTGCCTCTCAATGCATTATTGTCACTCCGGTGTGTGCCCACCAGTTAGCGGCCCGGGCGATGGTGCTCTCTCACCAGCGCGTGGTAACTGTCCGGCTCCCTAAAGGGGTGCGCAAGCATTTATACTTGTCAGTAGACGGAGGGAAGGCCCTGCGCTTAGCGGGGGGGGATCGAGTTGAAATTTCTCAATCTCGGTACTATACCCAGTTGATAATGCTCTCAAAACGTAGTTTTTATCAGGTGATCAGCCAGAAGTTAGGAGGATTTGCCCCATGAAAAATGCTCGTCAGTCTGAGATTCTCAACATCATTCAGGAAGTTGAGGTGGAGACGCAGGAGCAGTTGCTGGAACAGCTTCGTACCCGGGGATATAATGCAACACAGGCTACAATCTCCAGGGACATCAAGGAACTTCGGTTGGTGAAGGAGCTGTCGGGCCGGAGGGGATATCGATACACCCTATCTGATCGGAAAAATTCCCCTGGTTTGGATATGCGTCTGCGCAACATTTTCAAAGAGGGCGTGACCTCTGTAGAGGTGGCCCAGAACATTGTGGTTGTCAAAACTATGCCCGGTTTGGCCTCAGCTGCCTGTTCTGCATTGGATAACATGCAGATTCCAGATATGGTAGGCAGTCTGGCAGGGGATGATACGGGGATATTGATTATGCGGGACAGTGCGGCGGCCCAGTTGTTTGAGGCCGAGGTACACAATCTGCTGAAATAAAAGGAGGGAGAGGGCTGTGCTCTCACTGCTCCACATTGAAAATATTGCCATTATTGAGTCGGCAGACATTGCCTTTGAGCCAGGCTTTAATGTACTGACAGGTGAGACAGGGGCGGGAAAATCCATAGTGATTGACGCCATCAGTGCAGTGTTAGGCCAGCGAACCAGTCGGGAGCTGATCCGCACGGGGGCAAAGTCAGCACTGGTAACAGCTTTGTTTACTGGTCTGCCCAAACTGAAGTGGTTGGAGGAGAGCGGTTTTTCCCAGGAGGAAGAGCTGCTGCTGCAGCGGGAAATTGGAGGCGATGGACGCAATGTCTGTCGATTAAATGGACGTCCTATCACTGTGGCACAGCTGCGGGAGCTGGGAAGGCATCTGCTGGATATCCATGGCCAGCACGATGGGCAGCAGCTTCTGGATCCGGCATGTCATCTGAGCTATTTGGATAGCTTTGGCAGAACTGGGCCGCTGTTGGAGGACTACCGAAAGGCTTATGAGACGGTTCAGGACAGGCGCAGACAAATCGCGGCCCTGGAGATGGATGAAGCGGAGCGCTCCCGTCGGGTAGATACCCTTACCTATCAGATTGGGGAACTGGAGCGGGCAGAACTGAAACCAGGTGAGGATGAGGAGCTGGCCGAACGTCGGCAACTGCTGCGCAGTGCCGGGAAATTGATGGACGCTGTTCAGGAGGCGGAGTACGCCCTGTCCGGCAGCGAGGACAGCCAGGGGGCCTGCGATCTGATCGCCCAGGCGGAAGGGGCAGTGGAACGGGTGGCCCGGCTGACACAGCCTCTGGCGGAGCTGGGAGAGAAGTTGTCCGCTCTGCGCTGGGCGGCAGATGATGCAGCAGAGTGCCTGCGGGACTTGAGCAGAGAACTGGACGTCTCACCGGGAGAGTTAGATCAGGTAGAGGGGCGGCTAGATGTAATCTACCGCCTAAAAAAGAAGTACGGCCCTACAGTGTCAGATATGCTGGACTATCTGGAACGTTCCCGCCAGGAGTTGGAGCAAATTCAATTTGCTGATGATACCATTGCCCGGCTGACCCGTGAGTTGGATAAAGAACGTAAGTGTGCTCGGGAGAAGGGAGAGATTTTAACAGCGGCTCGACAGGCGGCCGCCAGGCAGCTTCAACTGCGGGTAGAGGAGGAACTGGGCCAGTTGGACATGCCGAAGGTGCGCTTTGAAACTCAGTTTTTACCCAGCAGTGGAGAGGACGGCATGTCTGCTCAGGGAATGGACGAGATTCAGTTTCTTATGTCCGCCAACGTGGGCGAAGCTCTCAAGCCTATCCAAAAGGTGGCCTCGGGCGGTGAACTGGCCCGGATTATGCTGGCGCTGAAAAATGTGCTGGCAGAGGATGACGGCATTGGAAGCCTGGTTTTTGACGAGGTAGATACCGGCGTATCCGGCCGGGCAGCCCAGCGGGTGGCAGAAAAAATGGCGGATGTGGCCCGGCGTAAACAGGTGCTGTGTGTTACTCACCTGCCCCAGATTGCCGCTATGGCTGACGCCCACTTTTCCGTGGAAAAGGGGGAGCGGGACGGCAGGACCTACACTCGGGTGGAGCGATTGGATCCGACGGGCCGGGAAGAGGAACTGTCCCGCCTCATTGGCGGAGCACAGGTCAGCCAGGCCCTGCGCCGCAGTGCCGCGGAATTACTCAGCCGCGCCCAGGAATACCGGGAAAAGCGGCAAAAAACACAGTAACATAACGGCCCCCCGGACGGCACAAGAGGATGCCGCACGGAGGGCCGCTTATTACAGAAAAATAGGATGATGTTACAAGGTCAGGAGATGAACATAGCGTCGCCAAAGGAAAAAAAGCGGTAACGATCTCGAACCGCCTCCTGATAAGCGGACAAAACGTGCTCCCGGCCCGCCAGAGCGGATACCAGCATAATAAGCGTGGACTGAGGCAGGTGAAAGTTGGTGATGAGGGCGTCCAGTACTTTAAAGCGGTAGCCTGGGTAAATGAAGATATTTGTCCATCCGGAGCACTCGGACAGCGTACCGTCCTCGGCCGCAAAACTTTCAATGGTGCGGCAGGAGGTAGTGCCAACGCAAATAATCCGCCCACCCTCCGCTTTACAGTGATTGATGGTTTCCGCCGTCTCCCGGCTGATCATGCAAAACTCGGAATGCATCTCGTGATCCTGAATCTCTTCTGCCTTGACAGGCCGAAAGGTACCAAGTCCCACATGGAGCGTCACATAGCAAATCTTTACGCCCATTTCCTTAATTTGAGAGAGTAGTTCGGGGGTGAAATGCAGCCCGGCGGTGGGGGCGGCAGCGGACCCCATTACCTTGGAGTAGACTGTTTGGTAGCGCTCATTGTCCTTCAACTCTGCCTTGATATAGGGAGGGAGCGGCATCTTTCCAAGGGTCTCCAGAATTTCCAGAAAAATACCTTGATAATTGAAACAAACCAAGCGCTTCCCGTCAGCCAGCTCCTCCTGAATGGTTGCTGTGAGCTGCCCTTGACCAAAGATGACCTGAGCCCCCGGTCTAAGCTTGCGGCCGGGGCGAACCAGGCACTCCCACTGGTTGTCCCCTTTGTCGGTAAGCAGCAGCACCTCACATACCCCTCCCGTAGGACGATGGCCGATAAGACGGGCAGGCAGAACCCGGGAGTCGTTAAGCACCAAGCAGTCGCCTGGGTGAAGAAAGTTGGGTAGATCATAGAAATGGTAATGGCCCGTCTGACCGGTGTGCTTGTCCAAGGTCAACAGCCGGGAGGCATCTCGTCGTTCCAAGGGCGTCTGGGCAATCAATTCTTCCGGAAGATAGAAGTCAAAATCAGAGGTTTTCAAAGAAAATCACGCCGTCCTCACTTTATTTTTGATAGGGGCCAACCACAGTACCCGGATAGTAGAACTCACAGATCTGGTCATAGGTAAAGCCCAACTGAGCCATGGCATAGGCACCGTATTGGCTCATACCGATTTGATGGCCCCAGCCCGATCCATCAAAGACATAGGTGCTGCCGGAGACAATCACACTGCCGCCTCCTTCATTGGAGCCGCCCGTACTGCCGGAGCTGCTCTCCGGTTCCAGGGAGGAGACGGTGCCGCTGCCAGAGATAGCATATAGGTCATCTCCCAAGCTGGTGGTGGAGCCGGTACCAGAAATGGCGTACAAACCATCCAGGGAGGAGAGAGAGTCGGAGCCGTTGACCGCATAACTGTTATCTGTGTTGGAGGAGCCTCCGTTTCCTGGATTTACTGTCTGTCCGTTAATGGTAAAGCGGATAGAGTTAAGACCAAAAGCAGTACGAATGCTGGCGCTGCCGCTGGGTTTAAATTCGTTGGTCTGCCCGTTGTCCCAATGGACAGTGAGTTTAATGACATTGCCCATTTTAGAATAAAGGAGCTCCAGGTAATCAATGGAGTGCCCTACGCCGTAGTAGCGGCTGTGGAGGCGCTCTTCCAATTGAGCGGCAGTGTAGGTTACCGTCCAGGGGGAGCGGCCGTTGATGTCGTTGACCGTCTCTTCATAGGGGTCGAACACGCCTCGGAGGTAGGGGTAGGCATTGACTGTGTCAGTCCCCCATACGTTTTTTGCATCCTCACTGGCTCCACCCATACTGGAGGAATAGACGGTTTCCGCAAGGGAGTTGTTGTACCAGACTACCTGGCCGGCCGTCTCCTCCACCGCCTGGTCACTGACAGCAGACGGCCCCCAGGTGGTGCTTTTGCTGCCTACGCCGTTATATACCTGGCAATGGTCGCTGTTGCAAAGGTCAAAGCCAAGGCTGCTGTGGCTGTTGAGGCGGCGCAGGGCATAGGTGCGGGCGCAAGTGGCCTGTGTCTTAAGTGCCTCCAAAGGCCAGGTTCGTCCCATTTCATAGGGGGTGACTCCCTTGACATAGTCTTCCAATTCCACCACATTGACGACGGTCAGGTTTCCCCCGTTGATGCGTTGATAGGTGAAGCCACCCCGGTACTTAATATCCCAAAACCAGGTGCGTACATCGTCGGCCCCGGTAACATCTGGCATGATCCCCAGGCATTGGGACTGTCCGCCGTCAAACTGGAACAAGATACTGCTGGTGCCCGTGACGACCACGTTGACGCCGTAGGAACTGGTACCTACAAGGGTACCATAGCCCAGTTCGTCCAGAGCGGCCTGGGCCTCTTCTTTCGAAGTATAGGCCCCCAGCCGCACCTCGTAGACGCCATTGATCCAGGCGACAAAGCCTCCCAGTGTTTGGGCATCTGCTTGGGCATCCTGGAAAGATGAATAAGTGCCGGGTACCTGGATATGGTAACAGCCCACTACCACAGCGCTTCCGTTATCCGTATTGGAGTAAGAACTGCGGCTTCCGCTGCGGTCAAACCAGGTGTTTTGGGTTTTAATGACGCTGACCTGTTCCACACTTGCATCGGTGCGGGCAAGTTCGACAAAATTCAGATTATTGTCGAAGTATCCAAAGCGGTATCCGGCGCCGTAGCCGGTATTATTCCACAAATTGGCCCCAACAAGTTCTCCCACCTCATTGTACGAGGAAGAAGAGGCCAGACCAATGCGGAGGATAATTTCCCCCTGGCTGTTAGTGGAGGCCGCCCAGCTGGCGGGAAGAGAAAGCGTCAATGCAAGGAAGAGGAGGGCAAATTGCATAAATCTTTTGGTCATAGTGGACTCCATTTCTCTGTTTCTGATGATGTGTGCTATTGACACTCACTTCCAAACATGGTAGGATAAACACAAATTCTGCAAGATAGAGGCGCGGCTACATGAGTAAGCGTGGTCAGGGATCCGGTTCCCGATTCAGCCACGTCCAAAGGGAACGCCGCCGAAGGGTCCTGCCTGCCGGAGAGGAGGCCCCTGGTTGTCCGGTTAAGAGCCTGACGACTGTCATCAGGATGTATACTGATGGAGCGCTGTCTGCTTTTGTGAATATTTTGTTGGCTGTCTGAAGAGGAGTATCACAGTCGACATTATAGTACAAAATCAGCCGCTTGAAAAGCCGCTGATTTATTTTTTATCTTCTTCTGGACAGGAGAAGGGAGACAACTTATTTTTAACCGGGTCGTGGCATATCATAAAGTTGATGCGGAGGTAATTGAGATGGAAAAGTTTAAAGTGGGAATTATCGGTGCAACGGGCATGGTGGGGCAGCGGTTTGTCACGTTGATGGAGAACCATCCTTGGTTTGAATTGACCGCGATTGCGGCCAGTCCCCGCTCTGCCGGAAAGACTTACGAGCAGGCGGTTGCAAACCGCTGGGCTATGAAGACGCCTATTCCCCAGCAGGCAAAGGGGCTTGTTGTTATGGATGCCCAGGCTGACGTGGAAAAGATAGCTGGAATGGTGGATTTCGTATTTTGCGCGGTGGATATGAAAAAGGAGGAGATCCGCGCTTTGGAGGAACGCTATGCCAAAGCGGAATGTCCTGTGGTCTCCAACAACTCTGCCCACCGTTGGACAGATGATGTGCCTATGGTAGTGCCGGAGCTCAATCCCCAGCATCTGGAGATTATCCCGTATCAGCGCAAACGCCTCGGTACCAAGAGAGGATTTATCGCCGTAAAATCCAACTGCTCCATCCAGTCCTATGCTCCCGTTTTACACCCCCTGATGAAATATGGAATTGAGAAGGTGCTGGTGTGTACTTATCAGGCTATCTCCGGAGCGGGCAAGACCTTTGAACGTTGGCCTGAGATGGTGGACAATCTGATCCCGTATATCGGCGGTGAGGAGGAGAAGAGCGAGCAGGAGCCACTGAAGGTGTGGGGTACCATTCAAGGTGGAAAGATTGTGAAGGCGGACAGCCCGGCCATTACCGCTCAGTGTCTGCGGGTTCCTGTCTCGGATGGACATACCGCGGCTGCTTTTGTTACCTTCCGCAATAAGCCGACCCAGGAACAGATTAAGGCGGACTGGGCTGCCTTCAAAGGACGTCCCCAGGAACTGGGGCTGCCCTCTGCCCCCAAGCAGTTTATTCACTACTTTGAGGAGCCTGACCGTCCTCAGGCCAGACTGGATCGGGAGTTGGAGGGCGGCATGGCCATCAGTGTGGGCCGACTTCGTCCTGACACTCAGTATGATTATAAGTTTGTGGGCCTGAGCCACAATACCCTGCGGGGGGCGGCAGGCGGCGCGGTGTTGCTGGCTGAATTGTTGTGTGCTGAGGGGTATATCGACCACAGGTAAATTGGGTTTACATTGGAAAGGGGTTTACATCATATGAGAAGTCCTGTTTTCACTGGTTCCTGTCCGGCTCTGGCCACGCCGTTTGACCAGAATGGGAACATTAATTTTGACGCCTTTGGCCGGCTGATTGACAACCAAATTGCCGCCGGCGTGGATGCGGTATGTGTGTGCGGCACCACCGGCGAGTCAGCTACCATGTCCATCCGTGAACATATTGCAGCTGTGGAGTTCTGTGTGAAGCGGGTGGATCACCGGGTAAAGGTTATCGCTGGTGCGGGGAGCAACGACACTTCGGCTGCGGTCTATCTGTCTCAGCATGCCCAAGATTCCGGGGCCGATGCCCTGCTCCACGTTACGCCCTACTACAACAAGGCCAGCCAGACTGGGCTGATTAAGCATTACGAGTACATTGCCGACCGGGTGGATTTGCCCATTATCCTTTATAATGTACCAAGCCGCACCGGGGTGTCCTTTACCGCTGATACCTATCGGGTTTTGGCAGAGAACCCTAAGATAAATGGTGTGAAAGAGGCCAGCGGAAACTTTTCCCTCCTGGCCCACACCCGCTATCTCTGTCCGGAAGATTTCTACATCTGGTCTGGAAATGATGACCAGGTGGTTCCCATGATGTCCTTGGGGGCCAAGGGAGTTATCTCGGTGGTGTCCAACATCGCACCCGAAGTAATGGTGAAGATGAGCCACTTGTGCCTGGAGGGGAACTTCCAGGAGGCCGCTAAGCTGCAGATTCAGTACATGGATCTGATTGACGCCCTCTTCTGCGAAGTCAATCCCATCCCTGTAAAGACTGCCATGAATCTGATGGGGATGGAGGCCGGTCCCCTGCGCCTTCCCCTGTGCGAGATGTCGGAGAAGAACCTGGCCACGCTGCGTGCCTCTATGGAGCGGATGGGCCTGCTGAAGTAAGGAGGCCATCTGATGCTGAAGATAATTATTTCCGGCTGCAATGGCCACATGGGCCGGGTAGTGGCATCTTTGTGCGCCGCTGATCCGGATGTTGAGGTAGTGGCTGGGTTTGATGTTCTGGGCAACGGAGAGAGAGAGTTTCCTGTGTATTCTGCGCCAGGTCAGTTTACCGGGAAGGCAGACGCAGTGATTGATTTTTCCTCTCCTGCCGCGCTGGATGGTCTTTTAGAGTTTGCTCGGGAAAGGGGAACTGCTCTGGTACTGGCTACCACAGGCTACACCCAGGAGCAGGTGGATCAGATTGAAGCTGCTGCCCGGCAGGTGCCAATTTTTCGTTCAGCAAACATGTCTCTTGGTATTAATGTACTGCTGGAGCTGGTAAAGAAGGCGGCTTCTATTCTGGGGGACAGTTACGACATTGAGATTGTGGAGCGCCATCACCGGCGTAAGGTGGATGCCCCCAGCGGAACGGCACTGATGATTGCCGATGCAGCGGCAGAGAGTTGCGGGCACGAGAGCGAGTATGTCTATTCCCGCCACGAAGTACGCCATCCCCGGGAGAAAAAGGAGATTGGAATCTCTGCGGTGCGGGGGGGCACTATTGTGGGTGAGCATGAGATTATCTTTGCCGGTCATGATGAGATCATGGAAATTAAGCACACGGCTTTGTCCCGGGAAATTTTTGCTCAGGGAGCTGTCCAGGCCGCTAAATTTATGGCCGGGGTGACAGCTCCGGGACTGTACGACATGAGTCAGTTGGTAAAATAAATAGTTGCGGATTGTCTGAATGTGTCCCGCCATTACCCAACTTTGGGTGTTGGCGGGACCTTTTTTTAGCCGCGGAATAGAATATAGGGAGAAAGGGGAGATGAACATGCCGGAAATAATTCCCTACGACCGAGATGCGGCAGTACGTTATGCGCACCGCTGGGCTTATAGCCGAAACCCGCGATTTTATAATTATGATGAGTTGGGGGGAGACTGCACAAATTTTGCCTCCCAGTGCCTGTATGCCGGAACGGGAGTCATGAACTATACTCCCACATTTGGCTGGTATTATCTAAGTTCCAATGACAAGGCGCCCGCTTGGACGGGAGTGCCTTATTTTTATAATTTTCTTACCCGCCAGGAAATAAGTCCAGGTCCCTTTGGACTGCAGGCTAACCTTAGAATGCTGATGCCCGGGGATTTTGTTCAGCTGCGTTTTTCTGGTGAGATATTTGCGCATACACCCGTCATTGTAGAAGTAGGTAGTCCGCCAACCATGGAGAATATCCTGGTGGCTGCCCACAGCCAGGACTCTGACTACCGCCCATTGAACACCTATTTCTATCAGGAAATTCGGTTTATCCATATTTTAGGTGCCAGGCCGCAGGATAGCGTTTTTTCGCCAAGAGAGGAGACGGCAGAAGAGCAGGCAGAGAACTTGTTTGAAACAATGGAATCTTTATAGAAGCAGGCGGCGGCGTCTAAAAAGACGCCGCCGCCTGTAGCTGTGGTTATCCCTTGGCTTTTGGCATAGCGGTGGTTTTGTCAAAGGCCGGGTTGGTGAGGTAAATGTTTTTGGAATCCATTTTTTCTTTGCACAGGCGCAGACACTCGCCGAAACGCTGGAAGTGTACGATTTCCCGTTCTCTTAAGAAGCGAATGGCGTTGTTAACGTCCGGGTCGTCGCTGAAGCGCAGAATGTTGTCGTAGGTGAGGCGGGCCTTTTGTTCTGCGGCCAGATCCTCGGTCAAATCTGCAATAACGTCTCCGGTGGATTGGATAGAGCCAGCGCTCCAGGGGAAGCCGGAGGCTGCAGTAGGATATATACCGGTGGTATGATCCACGAAATAGGCGGCAAAGGGGCTGCCTGCAATCTCCTCTGCCTTAAGATTTCGGGTCAGTTGGTGGACAATGGCGGCAATCATCTCCATGTGTCCCAGTTCCTCTGTCCCGATGTCAGTGAGTACGCCTTTGGCTTCGGCAAAGGGCATGGCATACCGCTGGGAGAGGTAGCGCATGGCTGCGCCCACCTCGCCGTCCGGTCCGCCGTATTGACTGATAATAAAGGCGGCCAGCTTGGGGTTGGGTGTGGCAATTTTCACTGGGAACTGCAGCTTTTTTTCATATAAAAACATTTACTTCACCTCGTTTTGCTCGTAGTTCCAGGGCCAGGGCTCTTTGAGCCAGCCGTACGTCTCGCCGGAGGCTGCGGCAGATTTAGTCAGAGGACCAAACTTGGATTCATAGGCAGCTTTAGCCGCTTTTTCCATAGCAGCATACTGCTTGAAGAGCGTAAAGGCTTCGGTGTCTTCTGGATGGGTATCAAGATACATACCTAACTCCAGCACGACAAATTCCAGAGCCTGTAGCTCAGACAGTGGGGTAGCAGGCAGAGTGCTGCCTTCTGTCTTTAAATGAAAAGGCAGATTCAGGCCGGGGAACAGGGTTCCGTTGCTCAGAGCCTCTTCCTGAGCGTATTTTTTGGGGGCGTTTTGCTGAAAAGGCACATAAGGAACCGCCAAACCCGCGCAGGACGGCATGGTGCCGTAATGATCCGGGCAGCTGGGCAGCGGACAACTGTTGCCAGTTTCGTTATTCAAAAGAGATTCCCTCCTTACAGGAAATTAGAGACGAAGCGTCTCTCATGCCATACTATGTTTCAAGGTATCTCTTCGCTCTGGCTTGTAGCGCAGGGTGGTAGAGGAAGGACAAACTGTTTTACAGAAAATGCAGCTTTTTTTGCACACCAATGGAGTAAGGCAAGAAATAATCTATTTTCTGCCGGTATAGACGGTCTGTCCCGCGCCATAAAATAGGAAGGAGGTGGTGAGTGGTGCGTCGCAGCATCTGTCTGATTGGAAGTTTAGTGCTTTTAGCTGTTCTGATGGCTCAAACGCTCAGTTGGTACGCCGGAAAGAGTACACCGGCTGTGGATCCGGTTGTGATTGGAACGGCTAAGACGCTGGTATTGGATGCGGGACATGGGGGAGAGGATGGGGGCGCGGTATCTCTGACTGGGGTATCTGAGAGTGAAATTAATCTCGCTGTTGTACGCAGGATGGATGCTCTTTTCGGCTTTTGCGGCGTAGCACCTGTGCTGCTGCGGGAGGAGGATATTTCACTACATGACAGTGATGCAGTTACGCTGCGGGAGAAAAAAGTCTCCGATTTAAAAAACAGGGTCACCCGTATTGAGGAGCAAGACGATCCGGTGCTCATCAGCATCCACCAGAACACCTATGTAGACGGAAAATATCGAGGAACTCAAGCATTTTATGCTCCCACCTCGGGGTCGCAGCAGCTGGCTGAACAAATTCAGTCGCTTATACACAGTGCCTTACAGCCGGAGAACAGCCGACAAGAAAAGCCGATACCAGACAGTGTGTATCTGCTCAATCATATTACCTGTCCTGGGGTGCTAGTGGAGTGCGGATTTTTGACAAATGCCCAGGAGGAAGCCCTTTTGCGGGAGGATGGCTACCAGAAGCAGCTGGCAGCCGTGCTGGTATCTGCGTGGCTTAACTTTCCGGAATAGAGCTGATATTTACTTTTTTCCCCAACTCTGATACAATAGCAGCAATCTTTTGAGGGGCGGGGAAAAGAAACGGGATGAAGAACAGGACGATTTTTTATTGTACCCAGTGCGGCAATGAGCTGCCCAAGTGGCAGGGAAAGTGCCCCGCCTGCGGCGCATGGAATACCATTGTGGAACAGCCTCAGGAGCGGAATGTGAAAAGAACCGGACCGTCCACCAGGGGAGTTGGCATGGGGATACCCGTCAGCCGCCCCCGGGAAATGGGGGAGATTGAACCCACTGACGAACTGCGCTTTTCCACCGGGATGGGGGAACTGGATCGGGTGCTGGGCGGAGGTGCGGTCAAGGGGTCGTTGGTTCTTGTGGGGGGAGCACCCGGGATCGGGAAGTCTACCCTCATGCTTCAAATCTGTGACAACCTGTGCCGATTTGCTTCGGTGCTGTATGTATCCGGGGAGGAGTCAGAGCGGCAGATTAAGCTTCGCGGGGAGCGGCTGAAAGTCTCTGGCCACGGCCTTTATCTGTTGGCGGAAACCAACTTGGAGAACCTTGTGGATGCGGTTCATGCCCAGAACCCAGACATCCTGATTATAGATTCCATCCAGACGATGTATCACCCGGACAGCCCCTCGCCTCCCGGCAGCATTAGCCAGGTAAAGGAATGTACGATGGCCCTGATGCAGTTGGCAAAGGGAGAGGGAATTACCGTTTTTGTAATTGGCCATGTAAACAAAGAGGGGTCCATCGCCGGCCCCAAAGTCCTGGAACACATGGTGGATTGTGTGCTGTATTTCGAGGGAGAACGGCACATGGCCTACCGGATTTTACGGGCGGCAAAAAATCGTTTTGGGGCGACCAATGAAATTGGCGTCTTTGAGATGGCGGATGAGGGGCTGGCCGAAGTTCCCAATCCCTCCGAAGCTCTTTTGGCCGGGCGGCCTAAGGGGGCACCAGGTACCTGCGTTACCTGCGTCATGGAGGGGGTAAGGCCTGTTTTGGCAGAAATTCAGGCTCTGGTAGTGCCCAGCAGCCTGGGGAACCCAAGGCGGGTGAGCAACGGGTTTGATTATAGCCGCTCCATGCTTTTAATGGCAATTTTGGAAAAGCGCGGCGGATTGCTGGTAGGTGGATGTGACGCCTACCTGAACGTAATTGGCGGTCTTTATTTGGACGAGCCTGCCGCCGATTTGGCAGCGATTTTGGCGTTGGCGTCCAGCTTTCGGGACAAGCCGGTGCCCCACGATTTGGCGGCGATTGGAGAGGTAGGGCTCACAGGCGAACTGCGCACAGTCAATGCGCTGGGACAGCGATTGGCTGAGGTGCAGCGTCTTGGCTTTACTAAGTGCTTGCTTCCCGAACGGGTGCAGGGAAGGTTGGCTGTTCCGGAGGGGTTGGAACTAATTCGGGTTTCCAACGTTCGGGAGGCGCTGGCCACCCTGCTCTGAGAGCCGGCTTTGCCGAACTGGGACAAAGTAGAGGCAGCCCCCCTGTCCTGGTATTCCAAGAGAAGCGGCCCGGGACAGGGAACAGTAACCTTCCTTTTGGTAGACACAGGGGTCGGTGCAGGCAATCAGGCTCATTTTGTTACTTCCGCCTTTCTTTGACTGAATGTGGTTTAGCATCCCCGGAGAAAAGGAGTTCTATGTAGTGGCCAGAGGGGTGGCGGAAGCTTTACCGTATAGCGGAGAGCCGCCCCATTTAAACCGTCATGTGGGATAGGGGGAGCAATAGAATGGACCAATTTTCCAGGACCCGCCTATTGGTGGGAGATCAGCCGCTGGCGCGGTTGGCCGCAGCTAAAGTAGCGGTGTTTGGCGTGGGAGGAGTAGGGGGCTTTTGTGTGGAAGCCCTGGCCCGCGCCGGCGTGGGGACGATTCATCTCTATGATGATGATACTGTGTCAGAGAGCAATTTAAACCGACAAATTGCTGCCCTGCACTCTACCCTTGGCCAGTCCAAGGCGGAAGTGATGGCTCGACGGGTGCATGACATTAATCCGGAATGCAGTGTACGGGCCATTCCGCTGTTTTACCTGCCGGAAAATGGAGGGCAGATAGATTTGGCTGAGTATGATTATGTAGTGGACGCAGTGGATACGGTGGCAGCTAAGCTGGATCTTGCGGTAAGGTGTACCGCCTTACATGTTAGAATTATCAGTGCTATGGGCTCAGGAAATAAACTGGATCCCACGGCCTTCTCTGTCACGGATATCAGTAAGACCCATGGCTGCCCGTTGGCTCGGGTCATGCGTAAGGAGCTGCGACGCCGAGGAATTGAGCATTTGAAAGTGGTTTGGTCCAGGGAGGAGCCACGCCGTCCCCTGAAATCCGTCTTGCCGGAGATGCCTATTGGGGGGAAAGGACGTCCGGGGACTTCTGCCCGACGCTCTACACCTGGGTCAGTGCCCTTTGTCCCGGCTGCAGCGGGTCTGGTGATGGCTGCTGCAGTAATACGGGAGTTGGGTGATTTTTAAAATTGAGCAGCATAAAACTGCTGCTAACGTTATTGCAAAGGAGATTTTCTGTGTTTGAGGTGATAAAAAGGGAGGAAAGAGCACGCCGGGGCGTATTTTCCTGCCCTCACGGAACGGTTCAGACGCCTGTGTTTATGAATGTGGGGACACAGGGGGTAATTAAAGGGGCCGTATCTGCCCATGATTTGAAAGAAATTGGGTGTCAGATAGAGCTGTCCAACACCTATCATCGCCATCTCCGCCCCGGAGATGAGAATGTGCGGGCCTTAGGGGGGCTGCATCGCTTTATGGACTGGGACGGCCCGATTCTCACTGACAGCGGAGGCTTTCAGGTATTTTCTCTGTCTGGTTTGCGGAAAATTAGGGAAGAAGGGGTTACCTTTGCCTCCCATATTGACGGCCGGCGCATTTTTATGGGGCCAGAGGAGTCCATGCGCATCCAAGCCAATTTAGGCAGTGATATAGCCATGGCCTTTGACGAGTGCATAGAAAACCCGGCGCCTAGGCCTTACGTAGAGGAGTCCTGCGCCCGTACAGCCCGGTGGCTGGAGCGATGCGTAGCTGAACACCGCAGACTGGTGGAGAGTCCAGACTGTATCAATCCGGGGCAAATGCTTTTCGGGATTAATCAGGGGGGTACATACCCCCAGCTGCGTGTGAAGCATATGCAGGAAATTGCTGTGCTGGACTGCGATGGGTATGCCATTGGCGGTTTGGCGGTGGGGGAGCCCACCCAGGTGATGTACGACATGATCGACGCGGTGGAGCCTTATATGCCCCAGGACAAGCCCCGATATTTGATGGGTGTGGGCACACCGGACAATATTATTGAGGGGGTGGCCCGGGGAATCGACTTTTTTGACTGCGTGATGCCGGCCCGCAATGCCCGTCATGGTAAGCTCTACACTTGGTCGGGAACCATAAACATTAAGAATGAGAAGTATAAGTTAGACAATAGCCCGATTGATTCCCAGTGTCACTGCCCCGCCTGTACCCATTTCTCCAGGGCATATCTGCGCCATTTATTTGTTGCGGGAGAGATGTTGGCCATGCGTTTGGCTGTACTCCACAACCTCTATTTTTACAATGAACTGATGCGCCGCATCCGTTCAGCCCTGGATGAAGGGGCCTTCCAAGAGTTTCGGAGGAAATACGGACAAATTCTGGGCCGGCCTGCTGGCCAAAATGGGAGATAACAGGGCAAAAAACCGTGGAAATTTTCAAAAAGGCTTGTCAAAGAGGCAATAACCCGCTATAATAGATGAGACGTCGCGGGACGGCTGATAGATTACGTTGGAGGGAACGACTTTGGAAAGTATTATTATTCTCGTCCTTATGTTTGGTTTGCTCTACCTGTTCATGATTCGTCCGGAGAGCAAGCGGAAGAAGGAGGCGGAGAATCTTAGAAATTCTCTGACCGTGGGGGATGAGATTACAAGTATCGGTGGGATTACCGGTACCATCTGCGCCGTGAAGGAGACCACTATTGTCATTGAGACGGGTGCGGACCGGGTACGCATTGAGTTGACCAAGTGGGCTGTTTCCAATAAGAACAACCAGCAGGCTTCCAAGTAAATAAGCCGTAAAAAAATAGCATGACCGATACCCTTCCTGCATAGGTTTTTGTAGAAACCATCGGGGAGGGTATTGTCATGAAGAGGCGGGAGAAACGGCAGCCGGAGTCAGAGAATCAGTGGGTCAGCACCATGTGTGAATTGCTCAAAGGGGGCGTGGCCGCAGGATTAACGGCTATTTTGACACTCCTCTTGTGCGCCGTGATGGTATCGGCCGGGGTCTTAAAGGAACGGTGGATGGAGGGGGCTGTACTGGCTTGCTGTGTATTGGGCGCCTGGGTTGGAGGCCTGTTTTCCGTGCGCCGGATTAGGGCCAGAACCTTATTGGTAGGGCTTGCTGTGGGGGGCATTTTGTTTTTGCTGCTGTTAACGGCAGGACTGTTGGCGTTTGAGACTGCCAGTATCGAGCATGGGGGGGTGGGCGTGTTGTGTGCCTGCCTGTGCGGAGGAGGCATTGCAGGCCTTTTAGGGGCCGGGAAGAAAAAGAAAAGAAGATGATTGAAATAACAGAAAAACCGTGCTATAATAAATCAAACTTTGAAGGGGCAATGCTGTCCCATGATTTTCAGAAGGAGAGATACCGATGAAACATGTTCAGATTCTGAACGGTGCTACGTTGAAGGCTAGTGCCGCCAAGGGTGGCTGTGGTGAGTGTCAGACTTCTTGCCAGTCCGCCTGTAAGACCTCTTGCACGGTGGCCAACCAGAAGTGCGAAAATAAGTAAGCAGAGCTTACGGCATGTGAATGAGGGTGGGCGTGAGCCTGCCCTTTTTCATGTCCCTTTACCCTCTACTCCTGAGGGCAAGAAGAAACGGAAAGGAACGAAGAGGAATGGTACATACTTTTACAGCTCTGGGGCAATACCTGGCAGCTGACGTAAACAGCGGAGCGGTCCATGTACTGGACAAGCTCTCTTATGATCTGCTCTCTGCGGTGGAAGGGCCATTGGAGGAGGCGGTTCCCCTGCAAGTGGCGGAACGTCTGCCTCAGTATGAGATACAAGAGCTGGAAGAGGCATGGCAGGAACTGCGTGCTCTGCAGGAGCAGGGACTGTTGTTCACCGGGGATGAGTATGTAGATGTGGAAAGGGCCATGGATTTGCCCCGGCAGGCAGTGGTAAAAGCGTTGTGCCTGCATGTCTCCCACGATTGTAACCTGCGTTGCCGTTACTGTTTTGCATCTACCGGAGACTTTGGAACCGGCCGCCGGATGACTATGGAACCGGAAACTGCCAAGCGGGCCATAGACTGGGTCGTTGCTAAGTCGGGGAAACGACATAATATCGAAGTGGACTTCTTTGGAGGAGAGCCGCTGATGGCTATGGATACTGTCAAGGCTACAGTGGACTATGCCCGTTCTCTGGAAGAAAAATATGACAAGGAATTTCGCTTCACAATAACAACAAATGGAGTATTGCTCAACGATGAGACAATAGACTATATTAATCGGGAAATGTCCAATGTCGTGCTTTCCCTGGATGGGCGCCCTCCAGTCAACGACTATATGCGCCCCGCAGTGAACGGGAAGGGGAGCTATGAGGTCATTGTTCCTAAATTCCAAAAACTGGTGGCTGGACGGGGAACAAAGGACTACTATGTGCGAGGAACGTTTACCCGGAGGAATCTGGACTTTTCCCAGGATGTGATGCACCTGGCCTCCCTGGGGTTCCGCCATGTATCGGTGGAACCGGCAAGTGGGCCCCTTGATGATCCGTATGCCATAAAAGAAGAGGACCTGCCTCTGGTGGAGGCAGAGTATGAAAAATTAGCCGGAGAATTGATAGGTCGCCAAGATATTAATTTCTTCCATTTTAATGTGGATTTAGCTCAAGGCCCCTGTGTCATTAAGCGATTGAGAGGCTGCGGAGCGGGTTGCGAATATGTGGCCATCACTCCGGACGGAGATATTTACCCTTGCCATCAATTTGTGGGGAAGGAGGAGTATCGAATGGGAAATGTCTATCAGAGCGATTTTGACATGGACATTTCCGGCCGCTTTGCCCAACAAAATATCTACACCCGTCCAGCCTGCCGCCAATGCTGGGCGCGGTTTTACTGCAGCGGAGGGTGCTCCGCCTCAAATCTGCTTGTCAATGGCGACATAACAAAATCAAACGAGGTGGCCTGCCAAATGGAGCGCAAGCGGCTGGAGTGCGCTATTGCTTTAAGCGCGATCGCTGCGGGCATGGGGAATACGGAACGTAATAATACCGTCTGTAATGAGTGCGAAGAGTGCCAATGACCTGATCGTTCAACATTTTGCACGAGAAATTTAAAAGAAACACAATATTTTGGGGTGGGTTCTGCGAATGTGGAATCCACCCCGTTTTTAGTATACATAGTTTACATAATTTAATTTACATAACAAATTAAAGAAATTTAAAAAAATCAAAAAATTTCCGAAAAAGACTTGCGAAAAGCGTCGAGGGCGGCTATATTAAAAATAGACATCTAGCTGTGCGGAAGAGGCAGCGGTGCATGTCTATTTTTTTCTCTTCTCTCATAAGGTTGTTATGAGGTGACGGCGATGGGAAGGCGGGAGAGAAAAAAATGGACTTTGCAATTGGAACGAGGTGCTGCTCTTGGGGCTTTAGGCGTCCTTTTCCTCCTGGGCGGAATAGCAGGAGGTATCTTTGCCGGAATGGCCGGTGAGGAGGGGGCTTTAGAGTTGTGCAGCTATTTGAGCGAGTATCTGTCTCTGGCTGCTGAAGGTACAGTGGCACGCAGCTTGTGGCCTTTACTGTGGGAACAGCTGCGGTACTTACTGGCGGCTGTGGTATTAGGCGTCACTGCTGTAGGAGTGATCGGCCTACCAATTTTGTTTGCAGTACGAGGTTTTTTCCTTTCGTTTTCTGTAGGGTGTTTTTTCAGAGTCTTTGGCGGTGCCGGCCTGCTGCCGGCACTCGTGCTCTTTGGACTGCCGGTGCTGGTGTGGGCGCCTGGTTTTTTCCTTGCAGGTGTCCAAGGACTGGGCAGCGCTCAGTGTCTGCTGCGGCGAGGTCTTGGTGAGGGGCGGTGTGAACTTTCACTTGGACAGCCAATTTACTGGGCCAGGATTGGACTTTGTTGTGTGTTGTATCTGATTTGCGGCGCTTTGGAATACATGGTGATTCCGGTTTTGTTGCGGGCAGCTGCCCGTGTGGTGCTGTAATTATGATTCCGGGAGAGTTGGTCGTGTCTGATTTACTTTCAGCCTATGAAGAGTATTTGAAAACGGAGAAAAAGGCCTCCGAGAATACGGTTAGTTCCTATATGCGTGACGTACGCCAGTTTGCCCATGCAATGGAAGAGAAAGGGATTTCCTTGCTGGAAGTGGTGGCTCGAGATGTGAATGAGTATGTCCACCAGCTCTCTCGTAGGGGAAAATCACCCGCCACAGTTACGCGTTCTGTGGCCTCCATTAAGTCTTTTTATAACTGTTTGGTGGTTCAGGGGAAGGCGGATGGCAATCCGGCCAGGGATGTGGCTCCGGTGAAGGTGGAGCGCAAGCTTCCTCAAGTACTTACAGGTAGGGAAGTAGAACTGTTTTTGGAACAGCCAGAGTGTACGGACTTGAAGGGATACCGAGATCGGGCCATGTTGGAGCTGCTGTATGCTACGGGCATTCGGGTCAGCGAGTTAATTGCTCTGGACGTAGACGATTTGAACTTGCCGGGCGGAGTTCTAAAATGCATGAGCAAGGGGAAAGAGCGGATTATTCCGCTTTACCCGGCGGCTATCCGAGCTTTAAGCGAGTATGTCCATAATATTCGGCCTCAGTTGGTGGAATCCCTGGATGAGACGGCGCTGTTCCTCAATATGAGCGGGGAACGGATGAGCCGCCAGGGGTTTTGGAAACTCATCAAACATTACCAGGAGAAGGCGGGGATTCAAAAGGATATTACCCCGCACACTCTGCGCCACTCGTTTGCCGCTCATCTTCTGGAGAATGGGGCAGATCTGCGCTCCATTCAGGAGATGCTGGGCCACGCGGACATCTCTTCCACTCAGATTTACTCCCGTCTGATGAATCAAAAAATCAAGGACGTTTATCGGAAGGCCCATCCAAGGGCGTAAAGATAAATGGGATGGAGGGCTGTTTTGCTGCAGCACCGGGCTGAGGAGAAGATACTGCAGCCGCGGTCACCCCATTCCATTGTTGTGTCATGGAAAGACATGGACTGATAGTTTGGTAGACAAAAAAGAGGGCCGGAACCGCCCGGGCGTATGCCCCGGCGGTTCCGGCCCTTGTGTATGCAAGAAAAAAGAGCTATGTCTCCTGCCAGCCCTTACATACGTCAATCCATCCAGCGGCGTGGGAATACTCCTCCAGCTCATGGCAGGTGAGCTGAATGGCAGAGTTGGAGCTGCCTGCAGCAGGGTAGACAGTATCAAACCGGCGCAGGGAGACGTCTAAATAGGTGCTAACGCCCTCGGGATTCCCGAAAGGACATATCCCCCCTACGGCATGGCCAGTCATCTCCTGAGCCTGTTCGGCCGTTAACATTTTGGCCTTGGTGTGAAACTGAGCTTTATATTTGGGGTTATCTATTTTAGCATCCCCAGCAGCTACCACCAGTACGCATTTGTCCTCCACCAGAAAGGAGAGAGTTTTGGCGATGCGGGCTGGAATGACGCCTACCGCCTGAGCGGGCAGTTCTACGGTAGCGCTGGAGACAGGGAACTCTAGGATATCCCCCTCTCGGCCCAAAGTGCGAAAATAGGCACGAACTTTTTCAATTGACATCCTTTTAGTCCCCCAGTTTTCCAGCGGCCTTAGCCAAAAAGCGCTGGTCGGTAACCACAAACCGTTCATGGGTACCTGTACCAATTTGCCCTTTTTCGTCATAGGCCGTTACAGTAAATTCAATGCGCTTGCCGTCCACCAAAGTGACCTCGCTCTCGGCCCATACTTTGATGCCAATAGGGGTAGCGGACAGGTGAGAGATGTTCAGTTTTGTGCCGACAGTGCTCTCTCCCGGGGACAGGGCAGGGGCGACAGCAGTCCACGCCGCTTTCTCCATTAACGCACACATCCACGGTGTGGCGAAAACCGGCAGCGTACCAGAACCGGCAGCCTGGGCGGTAAGTTTTTCGTCTACCACCGCCTCGCAGCGTCCCCTCATTCCCACAGAAACAGACATAACTATGTCCTCCTTTGTGCAGTTTCGAGGGAAATTTTACACCATATAAGAAGAAAAATCCAGTCCTGTGGTCAAAGTTCTTCCCGAATGTAGTATAAAGCGTTGAGCACTGCCCAGTTTTGAGGGAACGGACGCATCAGGTTCCAGTAGCTTACTCCCCGCAGACCATACTCCTGTGCCAGTTCCAGTTTAGCCCGGATGCTGCGGGCGTCCTCAAACCATACTTCGTGTTCCTGGCCGCTGTTGTCTACGTAGCGGAACCATGGGGACTTAGCTGCCTCATCAAAACGGATGGCCGCATAGTGGTCGGCAGCAATGGATACTGCCTCCGGATTAGAAATAGACCGGGCACGGCTGCCCTGCCGGAAGGGGAGGGTCCAGTCGTAGCCGTAGTTGGGGATGCCTAAATAGATCTTTTCAGGGGAGATCTCTGTCAGAGCATAGTCCACTACCTGGCGTACATTGCGGATGGGGGCTACTGCCATGGGCGGACCGTAGGTGTATCCCCACTCGTAGGTCATCAATAGTACGTAGTCAGCAGCTGAACCAAGGGCGGCATAGTCGTGCCCTTCATAAAGCGCACCTTGTTGCTGCGCAAAGACTTTTGGGGCGAGCGCAACAATGACAGGGATGTTCCAAGGGGAAAGATTAGTCCGCAGACGGGCGATAAATTGGGCATAGGCCTGAGCGTCTTCCCCATAGACAAACTCAAAATCCACGTCGACTCCCCGGTAGCCTCGCTGCTCTACTGTCCGCATGAGCTCCGCAATCAACCGAGTCTGAACGGTCTGTTCAGTCAAAGCAATATGAGAGAGCTCATTGGAAAAGGTGCCGTCCTGAGTGAGTGTGGACAGGTGAAGCAGGGGACGTACACCGGCCTGAAGCGCAGCATCCACCAAAAAGGCATCATCCAGAGGAAGAAGAGCCCCTTGGGGGGTGAAGCCGTATGTGAAAGGGGTCAGGTCAGAAAGGTAGGGAAGGGTGCGATATAGGAGGGAGCGATCTACATCTGGCTGAACGTATCCATTGACGGACAAGGTGCCTTGGCGTTCCTGACGAAAGGAGATAGTGAGTATCTGGCCTGGGGTAATTCGGCTTTCTCCGCCCAAAACAGGGTTATTGCGCAGCAGTTGACGAACGGTGGTTCGGTGGGCGGCAGCGATAGAAAAGAGAGTATCCCCAGGCCGGACTGTATAGGTGAGCAGTGGATATTGGATGACTAGGGTCTGCCCCACTACAAGGCGGGAGGGGTCGGGAAGCTGGTTGTCATTGAGTAGCTGGGACATGGGGACACCGTACCGCACCGCCACGGAATAGAGGGTGTCCCCTGGTTTTACCACATGAATCTCCATATCGGCGCCTCCTTAATTGAGCGTAATAAACTCGCCGCTGGCGTAACCGATAGTTCCGTTGTAATTGACCAGGTACCAGCCGTCAGAGCGGTTGAGAATGGTGAGTGAGGATCCGTCCGGGGCCTGAGCCAGAATGGGAGCACTTTGGCTGGGCCGGGCCCGAATGTTTAATACCCCCCAGGACACATCCACGGTACCGGAACGAGCAGACTCTGTCTCGTAGAAGGGAATGCCAAAGTACTCAGTGAGAGAGAGCACTAGGTTTCGAGCGATGGTGTCCAGGTTGTTTTTAATCCAGTTGGCGTCTGCTTCGTTATCATGAAAGGCTAGCTCTAAAAAGACAGAGGGAGCGCGCACCCGGCGTACCTCACCGATGGCAGTGGTGCCTTCGGCCCGAACCCGGTTTGGAATGGGGTAAATGGCCTTAAGACCATCGGCAATGATTTCTGCTGCTCTGCGCCCCTTTTCGCTGGTGGGGTAGTAGAATACAATAGAGCCGCGTGCTGTGCCATAGCGGTCGTCAGGAGCGGCATTGGAGTGCAGGGCCAGATGGAGATCGTAATTACCTGCATTGGAGGCAGCAATTGAGGATGAAGCAGTCATACTTGGTGTATTGCGTACATATCGAATGCCGGAGGCATCCAGGTAAGGAATCATTTTATCGGCCAGGAGGTTCATGTACTGTTCCTCAGTGCCACCATTTACAAAGTAATTGTTTTCTTGCGTGGAGGGAGAGAGATAAATAATAGGCATAGAATTACCTCCGTTTTTTCCATCCTATGAAGAAAAGAGAGATTGGTGCACAGCCCAAAGGCCATTTGCCCTAAAAAAGCGGCCCGGGACAGGCCCGGGCCGTAGAAATAAGTCGCTTATTTATCCTCTAGCAATTTGTTCAATTCATGCATGAACGTATTGATGTCTTTAAATTGGCGGTAGACTGAGGCAAAACGAACATAAGCCACTTCGTCAATTCTTTTCAGTCGCTCCATAACCAATTCCCCAATTTCAGAGGAGGAGACTTCCCGCTCCATCTTGTTTTGCAGGACTTGCTCAATTTCGTTGACCATAGTATCCAAGGTGCCGTAGGGAACCGGCCTCTTTTCGCAGGCCCGGATAAGACCTGCCATTACTTTGTTTCGATCAAAGCTCTGACGGCTCCCATCTTTCTTTACAACCACAAGGGGCAGGCTCTCCATCGTCTCATAGGTAGTAAAACGTTTGTGGCAGGACAAGCATTCGCGCCTGCGCCGGATGCTGGCCCCTTCATCTGCGGGGCGTGAATCCACGACCTTGCTTTCCGGGTGAGAGCAGAAGGGGCATTTCATAAGCGTACCTCCCAGAATTTCTCAGTTATGCAGAGTCATCATACCATAAATTCTGGAATTTGAACAGCCCTTTTTCAGAACATATGACTTCCTTTGTAAGGATTGTATGATGAGGCGGCCCAAATGAAGAAAAACATCATGTGATTTTTTGCCGAAAGCTTCTTGCCAAGGAAAAAGCGGGTATTCTATAATAAAGGCACAGACAACGGCGCCTGGAAAGGGCGCCGTTCGCTTTTTTACAAAGGGGGACAGGACAGATGGATGAGGCCGGACAGTGGAATAGACCAGACTGGGGTCTGCACGAGGAGTGCGGTGTGTTTGGTGTGGTCGACCCGGGAGGAGGGTGTGCCCAGACTACTTACTATGGGCTATATGCCCTCCAACACCGGGGACAGGAGGCTTGTGGTATTGCTGCGATTAATAATCGTGAACAGGTCTTTTACAAGGATGTGGGATTGGTCAGTGAGGTATTTAACCGGGAGCGGCTGGAACATTTAAACGGGACCATGGCAGTGGGCCATGTGCGATATGCCACCACCGGGGCTGGGGAGCGGGAAAACGCTCAGCCGCTGACCATCAAATATGTAAAAGGAACCCTTGCGGTGGTGCATAACGGAAATCTGGTCGGCGTGGATACTCTGCGAAGTACCTTTGAATACAAAGGGGCAATTTTTCACACCAGCAGTGATTCAGAACTGATTGCCTACGCTATAGCTCAGGAACGTCTGCATTGTGACAGTGTGGAGGAGGCAGTGAGCCGGGCCGCTTCCCAACTTAAGGGTGCATTCTCCCTGCTTGTCATGTCTCCTCAGAAACTGATTGCCTGCCGTGACCCTTGGGGATTTCGTCCGCTGTGCCTGGGGCGTAAGGGGAGAGCCATTCTGTTTGCATCGGAATCCTGTGCCATCGAGGCGGTGGGAGGCAGGATGGAGCGGGAGCTGGAGCCCGGGGAGATTGTGGTGGCAGATGAGGCCGGACAACTGCGCTCCATTCGAGATAACTGTCGCGGATTGTCCCACATGTGTATCTTTGAGTATATCTATTTTGCCCGCCCCGACTCGGTGATTGCCGGTCAGTCCGTTCATCAGGCTCGGATCAATGCCGGGCGTCTGTTGGCCCGCCAGCGGCCTGTGGAAGCAGACCTGGTGGTGGGGGTACCGGACTCAGGGCTGGATGCCGCTCGAGGATATGCCATGGAGAGTGGCATTCCACTTGGTATGGGTTTTGTGAAAAACCGTTATGTGGGCCGTACCTTCATTACGCCGAACCAGATCAGCCGGGAACAGGCTGTACGCATTAAGCTGTCCGCCTTGGCCAGTGAGGTGAACGGAAAACGAGTGATTATGGTGGATGACTCCATTGTCCGGGGGACCACCTGCCGCCAAATCATCAACCTGCTGCGGGAGGCGGGCGCGGTTCAGGTTCACATGAGGGTATCTGCGCCCCCCTTTATTGCTCCCTGTTATTTCGGTACGGATATCCCGGATCGGGAGAAGCTGATCGCCTGTCATCATACCCTGGAGGAGATCCAAGAGATCACAGGGGCAGACAGTCTGGAATATCTTTCCCTGGAGAATCTAAGCCGCCTGGCTCCTGATGCAAAATGCGGTTTTTGTCAGGGGTGCTTTACCCAGCAGTACCCAATTCCTGTGGAGTCCTAATAGGAATGCAGCCCATCCAAGTTTGGACGGGCTGTTTTCACATCTAATTCATACAAAGAGGCATGGTTGAGTTTTAAAATGGGCCGGTTGGCATCAGCGAATCTTCAGGCGTTTGGCTAAATTCTCATCGGGAGTGACCAGAGCCGTTTCATAGGTGGTGTAGACCACCATCCCCGGCCTGGCTCCCCCCGGCTTCTTTACATATTTTACAGGGGTATAGTCCACTGGAACCTTTGATGCCTCCCGTCCTTGGGAAAACCAGGCGGCCAAACAGGCAGCTTCCTGGAGGCTTTGCAGATCCGCCTGGCCGCCCTCCGTCCATAAAATGACATGGGAACCGTGAATTTTTTGAGTGTGGAGCCAGATATCATTTTTAGAGGCCAGTTTACAGGTGAGAAGATCATTCTGGGTGTTATTTTTTCCTACGGAGATACGCAGCCCGTTGGTAGAACGAAACTCCATGGGTTTGGAAGTTACACGCTTTTCTCTGGCCTTGGACTTAGAAGGGCGGTGGAGATAGCCGGTGTCTGTCAACTCCTGGCGAATCTCCTGTAGGTCCCGCTCTCCCTCTGCTAAAGTAATATTCTCCAGTACGCTATTGAGGTAATCCAGTTCCCTGCGGCCCTTTTCCAGCTGGATGGTGAGCATGGCTTGGGCGGTTTTGGCTTTATTGTACTCCTTATAGTATTTGGCTGCATTCTGTTGGGGGGTGAGGAGGGGATCGAGAGGAATGGCCACTTCGGTTCCCTCTGGGTCATAGTAATTGGAGACGCGCACACAGGCCATGCCTTTGTGCATGGCATAGAGATTAGAGGTAATCAAGTCCCCGAACTGACGAAGGCGGTCGCGATCCAATGTGGCGTTCAATTCTTTTTCCTGGTTGCCCAGCTTTCTAGCTGTGCGATCCCTGGCACTGGTAACACAGCGAATGAGATCTTGGCCACGTTGACGGATGCGTTCCATATTTTCACGCTGCTCATAAAACTGGTCTAGCATAGAGGAAAAAGTGGAAAAGGTGGACAGCTGGGCAGCGGATTCATATTGGCTCACCGGGAAAAAGGTAAAGTCCTTTGGAACGCTACCTATTGAAATTATCACAGGTGTAAAGTGATTTTCTGATACAGATTGAAGCAGCTGTTTCAACTCATTTATTAGCTTGGTTCGTCCTTCGGCCCCCAGAAAATTTAACCGTACATCTGTGCTCCCACCTGCCCGGAATGCCAATTCACGGCATACCAAAGGGGACAATCCTACAAAGGTATCCAGAAGCCACCGGTCAGCCTGCGCCTGTTCCGGAGCAGCAGCCAAAAGGCGCTCCAACTCTTCTCTTGATACCTCCAGGGGATTCCGTTTGGCCTGGGGGGGAGGGAGTCGATAGAACATGCCTGGCAGAACCTGTCTGGAGGAAGACACATCTCCGTCCACACGGCGCAGACAGTCGGTGATGCGGCCCTCCCGATCCAATAAAATCAGATTGGAACGGCGGCCCACAGCCTCCAGAACCAGACTTCGCTTTGTGCGGTCCCCTAGCTCATCCAGCGTTTCCAGATGAAACTCTACAACACGTTCCATGGGAGGCTGGGTAATTTCCAGAATCCGGCCGCCTGTAAGATACTTACGCAGCAGCATACAGAACATGGGGGGAACGTCTGGATTTTCCCGGGAAATCTCTGTCAGTTGAGGGCGGGGATGATTTGGATTTGCGGAGAGCAGCAGCCGCTTGGTTCCACCGGCAGTGCGCAGTGACAGCACCACCTCATCTCGACCAGGCTGATAGATTTTGTCAATTTTGCTTCCGGACAAAGCGGAATTTAACTCATGAACTAGTCCGGACAGGCACAGGGCGTCCAGCGGCATAGCATATCACCTCACAAAAATTTACTGCGGTTCATCCTCTTCCATCATAGCAGAGAACAGTTGATTGAGCCGTCCGGTGTTTCCCTGCAGATAGAGCCATCCAAACAGGGTTTCCAGTCCAGTCGCAGCCTGATACTCTCCGCGGCTGGCAGCCTTGGGAATAGAGTGGGGTGCGGTATTCCGACCCCGGCGAAATACATCCCATTCCTCCTGGGTGAGGAGAGGAAAAATCCGTTCCGCTCTGGCCGCCTGGGAGGGAGCTGATACGTAGCCCACTGTAGCCCGGTGGAGCTCCTTCACCCGGGCAGGCCCCCGCAGGCACAACCAGGCACGTACCATTACTTCATATACGCTGTCGCCTAAATGCGCCAGCCCAAGAGTTGACAAGGAAATAAGCTTGTCATTTTTAATATTCAGGTGAAAATAATCTGTCATAAGCGGCAGCTCCTGTATTTGGAAATTAGCGCTTTATTGTATCACGCTTTGCCTATTGTGGCAAGGGTAGGAGGGGAGGAGGACAGTTCTTGGCACAGCTGCTCTAATCCAGCCCGGTTCAACACCCGAATGGAGCGGTATTTTAATTCCACCAACCCCTGTTTGGCTAATTCATTGAGCAAGCGGCTGACTGTCACCCGGCTGACCGATACTCCTGCAGCAATTTCATCTTGAGTACACTGCACTGTAGTCCCGGCGGGAGAGAGGGAGAGCAGATACCAGGCTATCCGCCACCGGGCGGGGCGAAAAGCCATCTGATCCACCTGATAGGAGAGCAGACGTACAGTCCGGGCCAGGTACTTCATCATGGCCATCGCCAACTCGGGGTCTCGAGAGACGGCCTGAGTGACAAGCTCTCTGTCAATGGGTATCAGTTGACAGGCGGTGAGAGCAACTGCGGAGGACACCCTGGGCAGTTCATCAAAAAAAGAGGCCTCCCCAAACAGACTGCCTGCCCGGTAGAGATTCAGCACGCGCTCTCCGCCATCTTCCGACTGGATAAAGCTCTTGACTCGCCCCTGCTTCAGATAGTAAAAACAGGTGGCTTCTGTGCCTTGGAGATAGATAAGAAACCCCGGAGAGCAGAAGATGGGAGCCCTGTGTTCTGCAAAAGGGCGCCAGATATGCGCGGGGAGATCGGAGCTGAAGCTGCTGTTCTGGGCCATAAGTAAGCCTCCTGAAAATTTTTCTTAAATTGTAACATACTTTACATTCTTTTGACAAGAGTTATGCCATACTGGCTATACCCAGAAAAACAGTGAGGAGGAATGTAACAATGGGGATGACCATGACACAGAAAATTCTGGCCAAGGCTGCGGGGCTGGATCGAGTAGAGCCGGGCCAGTTGATTGAAGCCAGGTTGAATATGGTATTGGGTAACGACATCACTACTCCGGTTGCTATTACAGAATTTGAGAAGGCAGGTTTTACCCAGGTCTTTGACAAAGATAAAATTGCCATTGTCCTGGATCACTACACCCCTTGCAAAGATATTAAATCTGCTCAGCTGTGCCTGCAGGCCCGGGAGTTTGCCCATAAGCACAGCATTACAAACTTCTTCGACGTGGGACAAATGGGAGTAGAACATGCTCTGCTGCCGGAAAAAGGGCTGTGTGCCCCTGGTGAAGTTATTGTAGGGGCGGATTCCCATACCTGTACTTATGGAGCTCTAGGGGCCTTCTCTACCGGCATTGGATCAACGGATATGGCTGCAGCTATGGCTACAGGCCTTCTGTGGTTTAAAGTTCCCTCGGCCATCAAGGTCACACTGAAGGGCAAGCTGCAGCCCCATGTGTCTGGAAAAGACGTGATTTTACACCTGATTGGTGCCATCGGTGTAGACGGCGCTTTGTATCAATCCCTGGAGTTTGCCGGGGAAGGTGTTGCCTCTTTGTCTATGGATGACCGGTTTACTATCTCCAATATGGCCATTGAGGCCGGCGGGAAAAACGGCATTTTCCCGGTGGATGAGAAGACCATGGAGTACATCAATGGCAGGGTTAACCGCCCCTGCGAAGCTTTTGTAGCCGATGAAGATGCTGTATATGACAGCGAGATAATCATTGATTTGGATAAGCTGGAGCCCACTGTAGCCATGCCCCATCTGCCGGAGAACACTAAGGTAGTAAGCCAAGTGGCCGGTCTTCCCATCAACCAGGTGGTTATTGGTTCCTGCACCAACGGTCGTATCAGCGATCTGCGGGCAGCAGCGGCTATTTTAAAGGGCAAGAAAGTTGCGCCCAATGTGCGCTGTATCATCATTCCCGCCACCCAGGAGATTGTGCTCCAGGCAATGAAGGAGGGGCTGATTGAGATCTTCATTGAGGCGGGGGCTGCCGTCTCTACTCCTACCTGCGGGCCCTGTCTGGGTGGGCACATGGGCGTTATGGCCCAGGGTGAGCGCACCGTTTCTACCACCAACCGAAATTTTGTGGGACGCATGGGCCATGTCTCATCAGAGGTTATTCTTGCCTCTCCTGATGTAGCCGCTGCCTCTGCCATTGCGGGATGCGTGGCAGACCCCAGGAAGTAAATGTAAACGCACAACGCAAAAGAGATAAAGAGATATTTTGGAACTGGACAAGAAAGGAAGAATAACCTATGAAGGTTTATAAATACGGCGCCAATGTGGATACCGACGTAATCATCCCCGCCAGGCACTTGAACGATCCCTCTCCCGCTGCTTTGGCCTCCCACTGTATGGAGGATATTGATCCCCAGTTTGCCTCTACAGTTGAAGCGGGGGACATTATTGTGGCTGGACCAAACTTCGGCTGTGGCTCTTCCCGGGAACATGCCCCTCTGGCCATTAAATCTTGTGGAGTAAAGTGTGTGATTGCCCCATCCTTTGCCCGGATTTTCTATCGTAACTCCATCAACATTGGCCTGCCCATTGTGGAGTGTCCTCAAGCAGCTGAGGAGATCCAGGCTGGTGACCAGGTGGAAGTAGACTTTGCCACCGGAGTTATCACTGATGTGACAACGGGCAAAAGCTATCAGGCAGCTCCCTTCCCTGAATTTATTGACGGGATTATTAAAAGCGGTGGGCTGCTCAATTCCCTGAAGGCTCGGGGGGTGGCGAAATGAACTATAAAATTGCCCTGATCAAAGGGGACGGGATTGGCCCTGAGGTGGTGGGAGAAGCGGTCAAAGTGATGGATGCCGTAGGGAAAAAATACGGCCACACCTTTACCTATGTGGACGTGCTGATGGGCGGCTGTGCCATAGACACAGTGGGTAAGAGCTATCCAGATGGGACAGCAGAGGTCTGCAGAGCCTGTGACGCCGTCCTGCTGGGGGCGGTGGGCGGCCCAAAGTGGGGACACTCCACAGACCCTGAAAAGCGGCCGGAGACCGCCCTGCTCTCTATCCGAAAAGATCTTGGGCTGTACGCCAACCTGCGTCCAGCCGCTTTGCGTCCGGCGCTAGCCGAGGCATGTCCTCTGAAGAAGGAAACGGCAAACAAGGGTATTGATTTAATGATTGTCCGGGAACTGACAGGAGGCATCTACTTCGGCAAGCGGGAGCGGTATCAGACGGAAGACAAGGGGGAGGAGGCCGCCGACCGGATGGCCTACTCGGAGCTGGAGATTGAGCGCATCGGACGCCGGGCTTTTGAGCTGGCGCGACTGCGCCGAAAAAAACTGGCCAGCGTGGATAAAGCCAATGTGCTGGAGACCAGCAGCCTTTGGCGTCAGGTGATGCATCGTCTGGCCCAGGAGTATTCAGATGTTCAGTATGAGGATGTGCTGGTGGACAATGCGGCTATGCAGTTGGTGCGGGATCCGGGGCAGTTCGATGTAGTGGTGACAGAAAATATGTTTGGAGATATCCTGTCTGATGAGGCGTCCATGATTACCGGTTCCATCGGCCTGCTTCCCTCCGCTTCCATCGGCGATACGGCCCCCGGCCTTTACGAGCCTATCCACGGTTCGGCCCCTGATATTGCTGGACAGGATAAGGCTAATCCCATTGCTACTATTTTGTCCGTGGCTATGATGTTCCGCTACTCCTTCCGGCTTTCCCAGGAGGCCGCTGCTATTGAGCGGGCGGTGGATGCGGTGCTGAACGCCGGTTGGCGCACCGCTGACATTGCTGCCCCCGGCCAGCAGGCAGTGGGAACCATACGTATGGGTGAATTGATTCGAGAAAAGATTTAAGATGCATTTTTGCACAGGAGAACTCCCGAACAAGGGGCTCTCCTGTGTGTATTTTGTGAGAAAAAAATTGAATTTTGCAAAATTTAGAATTCCCCCTTGCATTTTAAAAGGGCAACGCATATAATATGCCATGCGTAGCGCAACTTAATGTGCATCTAAGTAAGGTTATCTTGAAGGAGGACGCAGCATGAAGGAGTTATCAAAGATTGCCCTGGCGGTAGAGCCCTCTACCACTATGGCTATTGACTCCATGTTCAAGCAGATGAAGGCAGAGGGGCAGGATGTCATTGGTTTTGGGGCAGGGGAGCCGGATTTTCCCACGCCTGAGTACATTAAGCAGGCTGGTATCCATGCTATTGAGAACAACGAGACCCGTTATACCCCTGCCGCCGGAACCATGGAGCTGCGGAAGGCTATCTGCCAGCGCCTGAGGGAGGACTGCGGGCTGGAGTATGAGCCGGCTCAGGTTGCAGTATCTAACGGTGCAAAAACCTGCGTCTATGTGGCGCTGAGTGCATTGGTTAATCCGGGTGACGAGGTCATCCTGCCTGCCCCTTATTGGGTGAGCTATATTGAGCTGATCCGTATGGTGGGGGGGGTGCCTGTGGTAGTGGAGGCTACGGAGGCTGAGCACTTTAAACTGACGGCGGAAAAGCTGGCGGGCGCCATTACCCCCAAGACCAAGTGCATGATATTAAACAATCCCTCCAATCCCACCGGAATGATGTATAGCCGTCAGGAGCTGCAGGCCATTGCCAAGGTGTGTCAGGAGAAAGATATCTATGTTATCTCTGATGAAATTTATTACCGCCTGGCCTATGATAATTTGGAGTTTGTCAGTTTTGCAGCCCTGAGCGAGGATGCCAAGGAGCGTACTCTGCTCATTAATGGTGTCTCCAAGTCCTATGCCATGACAGGCTGGCGTATTGGTTATGTGGCAGCCAACCCCAAAGTTGCCAAAGTGATCGCTAACTTCCTCAGCCATAGTGCAGGTTCTGCCTGCTCTATCTCTCAGAAGGCTTCTGCAGTGGCTCTGTCTGCCTCCCAGCAGTCTGTAGAAGAAATGCGCAAAGCCTTTGAAGAACGGCGGAACTATATGGTCGAGCGTATGAACAAAATTGACGGGGTAAGCTGCATTAAGCCCGAAGGTGCTTTCTATGTGATGATGAACATTGAAAAGCTGATTGGGAAGGAGTTTTACGGCACTGTTATTAAAGATTCGGATGATTTTGGCAACGTATTTTTGAAGCATGGCAAAGTAGCAGTGGTACCTGGAACTGGATTTGGAGCTCCTAACTTCGTGCGCTGGTCCTATGCCACCTCTATGGAGAACATTAAAGAGGGGCTGAACCGGCTGGAAAAGTTCTTGTCGGGACAGTGTGGTTAAGGGGCACTGCCGATTTGAAGAGAGTTGAGAGGAGCGGGGCTGTAAGCCCCGCTCCTCTTGATTCATGTGATGAGAAAGTGATAGAGGGGGAGGAAGGTAAAAATTTTCTAAAACTTTTTTAATAAGGGTGGTATCCTTCCTCTGGGTCAGGTATAATAACAAGGAACAAGGGCGATTTTTGCCGTAGATTTTTAAAAAAGAGGTTTGACCAACATGCCGACCAACACATATGAAAGTCCTTTGTCCTCCCGCTACGCCAGCGAAGAGATGCTCTACATTTTTTCTGCTGATAAAAAGTTTTCCACTTGGCGCCGCCTCTGGGTAGCCCTGGCCCGGGCTGAAATGGAACTAGGGCTTCCTGTTACTCAGGAGCAAGTGGATGAACTGGAAGCGCACATCACGGATATTGATTACGAAAAAGCAGCCCAGTGGGAGAAAAAGCTGCGCCATGATGTAATGGCCCATGTCCACACCTACGGGGAGCTATGTCCCAAGGCTATGCCTATTATTCATCTAGGCGCCACCAGCTGCTACGTGGGAGATAACACTGATATCATTTTAATGCGGGAGGGCCTGGAGCTGATTCGCAGTAAATTGGTTCGTGTAATTGCACGTCTGTCAGACTTTGCCGCAGAGTATAAGTCCCTTCCAACCCTGGGCTTTACCCATTTTCAGGCAGCCCAACTGGTTACTGTGGGCAAGCGGGCGACCCTGTGGATCAATGATTTGCTGATGGATCTGGAGGAAGTAGAATATCGCATTTCCTCATTAAAGCTTCTGGGGTCCAAGGGAACTACCGGAACCCAGGCCTCTTTCTTAGAACTGTTTGAGGGCGACCACGAAAAGGTGAAGGAACTGGAGGAAAAGATTGCAAAGGAAATGGGCTTTGCAGGGACTGTGCCGGTGAGTGGGCAGACTTACTCCAGGAAGACAGACTACTTTGTGGTATCCGCTCTTTCCGGGATAGCCCAGAGCGCCAGCAAGTTTGCCACGGACATGCGCCTTTTGTGTCACCTGAAAGAAGTGGAAGAACCCTTTGAGAAAAACCAGATTGGCTCTTCTGCCATGCCGTATAAGCGCAACCCCATGCGCTGTGAGCGTATATGTTCTCTCGCGCGGTATGTCATTGTGGATGTGGGTAACCCGGCGGTAACTGCGGCGACCCAGTGGTTTGAACGGACATTGGACGATTCGGCCAATAAACGCATCTCCGTACCCGAGGCATTTTTGGCGGTAGATGCCATTCTTAACATTTACCTCAATGTAGCTTCCGGTCTGGTGGTTCATCCCAAGGTGATTCAGCGACATGTGCTGGAGGAGTTACCCTTTATGGCCAGCGAGAACATTATGATGGATGCAGTAAAACGGGGCGGAAATCGACAGGAGCTCCATGAACGTATTCGTCTGCACTCTATTGAAGCTGGAAAGAATGTAAAGGATAGAGGCTTGCCGAACAATCTGATTGATCTAATTGCGGAAGATCCTGCTTTCGGTATGACTCAGGAGGAGCTGACCGCTCATCTGGAACCGAGCCGATATATTGGTCGTTGTCCCCAGCAGGTGGAGGAGTTTCTGAGTCAGCAGGTCGCTCCGGTGCTGGAGCGCTGGGCAAATGTTCTGGATTGTGGTGAGACAGAACTAAAAGTTTAAGAGGAGAGTTGGTGCGGAGCGTTGAAACGAGATAAATATCAATCTTATTTTGCGCTGGGAGTAACAGCGTTCTGCGTAATTGTGGGGGCCATTGCGTTCTTTTTCCTGCTGTTCCATGCCGAGACTGTGTACGGTTTTCTCAGTACCTTGGTACACATCTTGCGTCCGATTTTCATGGGAATAGTTCTGGCCTTCTTACTGCTGCCCATACAAAGGCGAATTCTTCGCTGCCTGATAGGTATAACGCCCGCCTCTCTTTTATCCCGCTCCCGCAGCGTGCAGATCTTAAGTATTTTCTCCATTATGCTCAGCTTGATATTTGCAGCTTTTCTAATTTATATTTTGCTGGCTATGGTGTTGCCACAAGTGTATTTGAGCGTAGTAGGACTGATTAATACTGTTCCGGATTATATTGAAATCGTACGAAACAGTCTTCAGAGCTTTCTGGAGGATAATCCCGGTGTGCAGGAAATGATTATGCCCTATTATATCTCCGCTGCCAATTCCTTAGAGGCGTGGCTGCGTACTGATATTCTGCCCAATCTGGAATCTGTCTCCTCCAGTATGCTCTGGCTCAAAGAGTCTGTTCTCCCCAATGTAACCGGTGTAGTTTCAAATGTCTCCGCAGTGGTAGTGGCCCTGCTGTTGCTGTTGAAGGATTTGCTCATTGCCATTATTGTCTCGGTTTATTTGTTGATTCGAAAAGATATTTTTTCTGCCCAGAGTAAAAAGATTGTATATAGTCTGTTTGAGACCTCCCATGCAGATTTTATTATAGAGGAGGTTCGGAACGTCTATAGGATTTTAAGCGGGTTTGTCATTGGAAAACTGTTGGATTCCTTAATTATCGGGATTATAGCGCTGGTATGCTGCAACCTGTTCCGGTTTCCCCATCCGGCGCTGCTTGCCACTATTATTGGCGTGACGAATGTAATACCCTTTTTTGGTCCCTTCATTGGTGCTATCCCCTGTGCGCTGCTGATTTTGTTGGTCAGTCCGCTGCAGTGTCTCTACTTTATCATATTTGTGTTTGTCTTACAGCAGTTTGACGGAAATATCCTTGGCCCTAAAATTTTGGGTGATTCCACCGGTCTGGCTTCCTTTTGGGTATTGTTCTCTATCATTTTGTTTGGGGGACTGTTTGGCTTTGCAGGAATGGTTCTAGGGGTGCCTGTCTTTGCCATCTTGTATAGCGCCATACGCCGACTGGTACATCGGGGGCTTCGTAAACGGAAGCTGCCCACTCAAACAGAGTTTTATGTGGGACAGACCCCTGGCCTTGCCGGCCAGGAACGGGATGGTGCCGTGTGACGCGAGCATCAAAAACTGTGGGAGCATGCCCAAGGCATGCCCCCACCTTTTATATTTGAAGAGTAGGGAAGAGATAATGGTGTAGTCAGTTTATACCAATCCAGGTCAAAATGCATACAGATAATAAAAACGATGAAGGTACAAGTCCTTCATCGTTTCAGCAAGTAAGCCTGTAAGCCGGGTTCTGTCGTTTAAGACAGCCATCTATCTCGACGTGCCGTTGCCGTCACGCTCAAGCCGCCTCCTCGGGACGGCCGGGCAGGCCTTGTGTCCCTCCACGGCGTTGCTCCGAATAGAGTTTACAGCGATGGTCGCTTCCGCGCCATCGGGTGAGCTCTTACCTCGCCTTTCCACCCTTACCCGACGCCGGGAAACGGCATCAGGCGGTATATCTCTGTTGCACTTTTCCTAGGGTCGCCCCCGGCGGGTGTTACCCGTTATTCTTGCCCTGTGGAGCCCGGACTTTCCTCACAACCGGGCTTTTCACCCCGGCCGCGCGGCTGTCCAGCTTACTTGTTTCAATATCATACCGAAAAATGTGCCTCATGTCAAACAACAAATTTTGAGCCGGAACACCAGCATGGGGTTTCGATTGAATTTTTACAAAAAGTATGGTAAAATACAACAGTTATGAAGAAAAAAGGAAGGAGGGCATATCATGTCCACCATTACTGAATATTTGGAAGGGTTAAAGGGGAAATCTGTGGCAGTCATTGGAATGGGGGTCAGTAATACGCCTCTGATTCGGATGCTGCTGCGTGCTGGCGTAAAGGTTACCGTATGTGACAAGTCACCCAGAGAGCGAGTGGAGGAGTTGGCCTCAGAGCTGGAGAGTTTAGGGGCAAAATTCCAGCTGGGGGAGGACTACCTTGCCAAGCTGCACCGCTTCTCTGTAATTTTCCGCACACCGGGACTTAGCCCCAATACGCCTCAATTGCTTCAAGCGGCGGAAAAGGGAAGCGAAATCACCTCCGAGATGGAGCTGTTTTTTAAACTTTGCCCCTGTAAAATTATCGGAGTGACAGGAAGTGACGGAAAAACCACCACAACGACACTCGTTAGTGAATTCCTGCGAGAGGCGGGCCGCAACGTCTATTTGGGGGGGAACATTGGGAAACCCCTGCTGCCCGATGTGTCTGGTATGGTGCCGGAGGATGTAGTGGTAGTAGAGCTGTCCTCCTTCCAGCTGATGACTATGCGGCAAAGTCCTAATGTGGCGGTTTTTACCAACCTCTCTCCCAACCATTTGGACTATCACCATACGATGGAGGAGTATACTGCCGCGAAGCTGAATATTTTCCTCCACCAGAGCCAGGAAGACAGGGCTATATTTAATTTTGATAACGATATAACACGTTCCTTGTCCAAGCAGGCGCCGGGTAAGGTGATGTTGTTTAGCAGAAAAAAATCCCTGGAAGAGGGCGTTTATTTGCGGGACAATACGATTTGGCTGACCAATGAGATGGGCAGCAGAGAGGTGCTGCCTCTGGAGTTGATTCAGTTGCCCGGCGTACACAATATTGAAAACTACATGGCTGCCATCGCCGCGGTAGATGGCCTGGTTCCTGACAAGTGTGTAAGGGCAGTGGCCCAACGTTTTACTGGGGTGGAACATCGTATTGAGCTGGTACGGGAATTGGATGGAGTAAAGTATTACAATGACTCCATCGGTACCAGTCCTACCCGAACCATGGCCTGTCTGGATTCTTTCCAGCAGAAGTTGATTTTGATTGCAGGTGGATACGACAAGGGAGTTCCCTTTACACAGTTGGGCGTTGAAATTTCCAATAAGGTCAAAACTTTGATTCTCACTGGAGCCACCGCCGGTGCTATCAGACGCAGTGTGGAAGAGGCCCCGGGATATGCAGAGCATGGTCCGGAAATTATTGAGACCGACACGCTCAGCCAGGCAGTAGATGCTGCGCATGCGGCTGCCCAAGCTGGCGATGTGGTTGTGCTGTCACCTGCCTGTGCGGCCTTTGATAAATTTAAAAACTTTATGGAGCGGGGCAGGGTATTCAAAGACCTGGTCAATGCTCTGTAACCTTTAAAGAGAGGAGCCCGTCTTGGAGTACGAACAGGTATTGGAACAGCTGTGCGCGCTGCCCGGTCCCAGCGGATTTGAGGCGGCGGTGGCCCATGCGGCAATGGAGCTGTTGCGCCCTTATGTGGATGAGGTACGCATCGATCCAATGGGCAGTGTGGTTGGCTTGCGCCGCTGTGGTAAGCCGGGCGCTCCCCGGCTGCTGCTGGATGCCCATTTGGACGAGATCGGATTGATTGTCACAGGGCATGAAGAAGGATTTCTGCGCTTTGCTTCCTTGGGAGGTGTAGATCCCCGGATGCTTCCGGACCGGGAAGTGCTGGTACTGACCCAGCCTCCTGTCCCCGGGGTTATAGCCTGCCTGCCGCCGCATATCCAGACTGAAGAGGACATGGATAAATCCCGGTCTGTCCGGGAACAGGTGATTGATGTGGGACTCTCCCAGGAAAAGGCCCAGAATTGCATCCCTATCGGCACACCGGTTGTATATCGAACCGGCAGCCGAAAACTAGGGGACAAGCTTCTGTGTGGAAAGGCTTTGGATGACCGAAGCTGTTTTGCTGTTTTGCTGGATACAGCACAGCGCCTTTCTTCCCTGGAGCTGGATGTGGATGTATATTTTGTGGGCTCGGTGCAGGAAGAGACTCACAGCACCGGCGCCATCGCCGCAGCCTGGGATGTTGTGCCTCAGTTGTGCGTGGCAGTGGACGTGACACACGGGGACAGCCCGGACGCGCCCAAGGACAAGACATTTTCGCTTGGGGGTGGGCCCGTCATTGGCATGGGGCCCAATTGTACCAGGTGGATGACGGAACGCATGGAGAGAACGGCCAAGAATTTGGGGCTGGACTATCAAATAGAGGTTATGGCGGGGCACAGCGGGACCAATGGCTGGCCCCTTCAAATCAGCGGTGAGGGAGTAGCCACAGCGGTTTTATCTGTTCCGTTACGGTATATGCACACGCCTGTGGAGACCGTCCACCTGGATGATTTGCATGGAGCAGCCCGGCTGTTGTCCGACTTTGTGCTAGGGCTGGGGGAGGAGGTGCCCGGCTGTGATTGAGTATTTAGAAGAGCTGTGTTCCATAGAGGGCGTCTCGGGGGATGAGGATCGGGTTCGGGCCTATATCCGAAGTCAAGTGAAACCCTATGCGGACCAGGTGAGGACAGATCCCTTGGGGAACCTCATTGTTTTTAAGCGGGGTAGGTGTGCCGCCCCGGGTAAGCTGATGCTGTGTGCCCACATGGATGAGGTAGGAATTATCGTTACAAAGGTGACAGATGAGGGCTTCCTTAAATTCGATTTTGTGGGCGGCGTAGATCGCCGGGTAGCTATCGGTAAACCGGTAACATTGGGGCTGGAGCATGTTCCTGGTATCATTGGGTTGAAAGCAATTCACATGGTCAGCCGGGAGGAGAGAAAAAAAGCTCCTAAGACAGAGGCCTTATATATAGATATCGGTGCCAGGAATAAAAAGGAGGCCCTGGAGAAGGTCAGACCCGGTACCTACGGAGCTTTCGTAACACAGCCGGAGTTATTTGGTGACGGGCTGTTTAAGGCGAAAGCGATAGATGACCGGGTTGGCTGCGCTGTGATGATGGGGCTTTTAAAAGAGAAACTCCCTATGGATGTGACCTTTGTCTTCACCGCTCAGGAAGAGGTGGGAACCCGAGGAGCGTTTGGTGCAGCCTTTTCCGTAAAACCGGAGGTGGCTTTGGTGCTGGAGACTACCACCGCTGCGGATTTGCCTGATGTTTCCGGAGCTCAGCGGGTATGTGCTTTGGGAAAAGGTCCTGTTATCTCCTACATGGACGCAGGTACGATTTATGATAGGAGCCTATTTGAGCATTTGAGAGAGCTGGCTATCAGAAATGGAATTCCATGGCAGACCAAGGAGTATATTGCTGGCGGTAACGATGCCAGAGCGATCCAGCGTACTCGGGATGGTGTCCGGGTAGCCGCGATTTCAGCCGCTGTGCGTTACCTTCATGCCCCGGCCGGTGTGGTCAGTATTCTGGACGTTGAAAATATCCGTAAACTGACCCGGTTGTTTGTGGAGCGTATGGCACAGGAGGTTGAGAGGTGAAATCGAAGCTGTTGCTGCCAACCTATGACGGAAGCATTTCTGAGTTTAAAGTTTGTCCCCAGGGACAGAACGCTCAGGCTGAGTTCTCTATCCAGTATTACCGCTGGGGGAGCGGAGAGGAACAGCTGATATCGGCGGTTCTCCGGTTTTATGAGATTGCTTGCCTGGATTTGGAAATTAACTGCTTTGACAACCCTGTTGGGGCTGAGCTGGGCGGATTTTACGAAATTCTAGACGTGGAGCTAAAAAAACAGATACTGGAAAAAGTGTTTGAAAACCGGAGGGAAGGATATCTGTTCCACGGAGATTATGACTACGATCCCAACGAGCCGGCAGACATTTTGAATTTCCGTCCACCCATAGAGGGTGTGCTGAGCGAGTTGGAACAGTACCGCCTTTTTCAGCAGCAGACCCAAGGCGGAATTTACCACATTTTATGCAAGGGCTATGAACTTGCCGAATGCTAGGAGCCTTTATATGGAACTGTTTGAATTAATCAAAACTCTCAGTGCAGCACACGGGCCCTCTGGGGATGAGGGAGAGGTACGGAAGCTCATTTCCCAGCTGGCTGCCCCCTATGCAGATGAAGTAACCACAGACACCATGGGAAATCTCATCGTCCACAAGCGGGGAAGAGGCCCCAAGGTAATGTTTGCGGCTCATATGGATTCCATTGGCTTTATTGTAACCCATGTGGAGCAGGAGGGGTTTCTCCGGGTAGGAAAGCTGGGAGGTGTGAGCCCAAAAGAGGCTGCTTATACGCCTGTCCGCTTCCGGAGCGGAGTCCGGGGCTGTTTTCTGCCAGAGGAGAAGGCGGAATTTGGAAAGCTTAAGCTGGACGAATGTTATTTGGATATTGGAGCGGCAGACCGGGAACAGGCAGAGACAATGGTGAAGGTAGGGGATACAGCTGTATATGATTCCCCCATTTTTCGAACTGGACACAATGTTACAGCTCCCTATCTGGATAACCGTGTCTCCTGTGCAGTGTTGCTGTCTGTTCTATCTAAAGTAAAATCGACCACAAACGATTTGTACTTTGTATTCACGGTACAGGAAGAGGTTGGCCTACGGGGGTCCAAAACTGCGGCCTGGTCCATCCAGCCGGATTATGGGGTTGCAATTGATGTTACAGATGTAGATGACACCCCGGGCTCGGAAAAATCCGGTACTACTAAGTTGGGGAAAGGTGCCGCCATTAAGGTAATGGACTCTTCCGTAATCTGCCACCCAAGGGTAGTGGCTTTGTTGGAACAGACAGCACACAAGCAGGGAATTCCCGTTCAACGGGATATTCTGCGTGCTGGGGGTACAGATGCTGGAGCAATCCAAGCTGCTAGAGGAGGTGCTCTTACAGGAGGTATCTCTGTACCTTGTCGGTACATTCATACTCCGGTGGAGACAGTTAGCTTAGAGGATGTGCAGGCATGTGTAGGATTGGCGATCGCTTTTGCAGAGCAGAAGCTGGAACAGATATAGTGTATGAGGAATTCAGTGGGTCCTATCCAATTTTAATATGAGAGAGAACGGAATGACAGGTGAAATGGCTTTACAGATTAGTGAACGGGTACAGGCTCTGGGCAGCCTGGCTGAAAAAAACTTAAGGGAGCAATTTGAGCGGATAGACAATATTGCCCGGGAAAACACGGCCCGTGTATTGGCTGCGTTTCAAAAGTACAGGGTGGCGGAAGCTTATTTTTCCGGAACCACCGGATATGGATACGATGATATTGGGCGGGACAAGCTGGATCAAATATATGCCGAGTTATTTGGAACAGAGGCCGCTCTGGTGCGGATACAGTTTGTCAAGGGTACCCATGCCATTACAGCCGCTCTGTTTGGAGCTTTGAAGGCAGGAGATGTGCTGGTTTCTGCGGTAGGTGCGCCCTATGATACCCTTTTGGGAGCCATTGGAGTGGTGGACAAAGGGCCCGGTTCTCTGAAGGACTACGGTGTGGAGTACTGTCAGGTGGAGCTGCTGAACAACAAGCCAGACTTAGGAGGAATTGCCAAAGCAGCGGCGGATCCTAAGGTAAAGGCGGTACTGATTCAGCGCTCTCGGGGCTATTCCACCCGGGATTCCCTGTCGGTGGAAGAAATTGGGGAGATATGTAGAAGCGTTAAGAAAGTCAATCCCGGAGCAGCTGTCCTGGTAGACAATTGCTATGGAGAATTTGTGGAAACTACGGAGCCAACCCATGTGGGGGCAGATTTAGTGGTGGGTTCCCTGATTAAAAATCCTGGGGGTGGTCTGGCCCCAACGGGAGGTTATCTGGCGGGCCGGCGGGATCTGATAGAAGGGGCGGCCATGCGTCTGACTGCGCCGGGTATCGGCGGGGAATGCGGCTGTACTTTGGGACAAAACAGACTTCTGTATCAGGGGCTGTTTTTGGCCCCTCACACGGTGGCGCAAGCGGTCAAAACAGCTGTTTTTGCTGCGGCCGTGATGGAGCTTTTGGGCTATGATACGCGTCCATCTTCCCAAGATATCCGGCATGATATCATTCAGATGATTCATATGCGCCAACCTGATGCGGTGAAACGGTTTTGCCGGGGGATACAGCTTGGCGCTCCGGTAGATTCCTATGTGACGCCGGAGCCCTGGGATATGCCGGGGTATGACAGCCAGGTGATTATGGCCGCAGGAGCCTTTGTTCAAGGGGCCTCTATTGAACTGTCTGCCGATGCACCCATGCGTGAACCGTATACGGTCTATTTGCAGGGCGGTTTAACCTATGAATCGGGGCGTCTAGGGGTTTTGCTGGCTGTGCAGCAACTGCTGGAGGGAAAAGAGGAATAGTCCAAGCCGGAGAAAGAATATCCTGCCTCTAAGGGGGTGGGAATATGCCGGTGCAGCCGTGGCGGCGGGAATTAGAGCGACGCTGGAGGCGCCGCCGTGCGTATTTACATGGTTCCGGAGAGAAGCGAAGAGGTCTGTTTTCCCCTCATCCAGCGCTGGTTACTCTGGCAGTAGGAGTAATACTGGCGCTAGTGGTGATCCGGGGGCTGGAGGCTCGACTTCGCCCCGTATTGGAGCAGGCTGCCCGAACCCAGGTGGCGAACCAGATGTCCTCAGTTTTGGAGCGGGCTGCATTAGAGGAGCTGCCTCAGCAGCAGGGAGGAAGTGCCGGGCTGGTCTCTATCGAGCGGGACGAAAGTGGGGCTATTACAGCGGTGACCACTGATTCGGCCCAATTGAATCTTCTGCGCAGCCAACTTGTGGCCAGAGTACTGGAGGAGTTGGAGGGGGTGGATGTGTCCACCATTGAGATTCCTCTGGGCAGTTTGCTGGACTCTGATCTGGTATGGGCGCGTGGGCCGGTTATTCGGGCCCGTGCCATGTCTGTAGGAACTATTTCCGCTGAATTTTACAGTGATTTTTCTTCGGCCGGAGTTAATCAGACGCTCTACAGAATTTGGCTGGAGATTTCCGTGCCTCTGACAGTGATATTGCCAGGTGGAGGTGTGCAGGTACCGTTAGAAAGTCGCCTATGCATCTCTGAGACCGTTATTGTAGGAAGTGTGCCCAGTACCTATCTTCAGATGGAGTCCGTTTTGCCCTGAGGTTGACCTGTCAGGCAACTGATGTTGTTTCCACATCATTCCCTTGTGATGGACGGTTCATTGGGAAAGGAGCAGGCACGGTTCTAGGAAAGGATACAAATGAGTGTCTTAATCACATGGAACAGTTATTTTGGAAGTGTGATAGGCTACGTATTACAAATGCTTCCCTGTATGCTGGCGGGAGCTGGGGTGTTTTTCTGCTTGCGGCCAATAGGAAAGAGACGTTTATGCCGATTGGGGCTCTCCAGCGGTCCTATGCGGGAGGCAGCCCTGGCATTGTTTGCCGTTTTTTGTGCGGGTTTAGCTGCACTGACCCTGTTTCCCGCTAACTTTTGGAGCTATATCCTTCAATATCTGTTTTCAACGGATGTGAGGGCGGAAGGATTTCATCTGGCGCAATTTTATTTGTCAAAAGAGGAGCTTGTCCTGCGCATTACAGGATTGAAAGAAATATTGGCCCCTTTTCAGGAGATACGTCGTGCCCTCCGCCATGGATCCTGGCTTATGTTTATGCTGTGGGGGAATATTGCCATGTTTCTCCCTATCGGTTTTTTCTCTGCGCTGCTGTGGAGGAAAAACCGTTGGTGGAAGTCCTGCCTGATTGGATGCGGCTGTTCCGTTTTGGTGGAGTTTGTTCAGTTTTTTATTGGGCGCAGTACGGATATTGACGATGTAATTTTAAATACTACCGGGGCAGTTATGGGCTATTGGCTATTTATAATCGTAAAACTCCTTGCGCCTCAAATGGCTGCTGAATTTCGCTGCAAGGAGAGGGAGGAGGGCAGTTGAAATGGGGTATTTGGAGGAAATAGAGGAGCTGCGCCGTGAGTTGGAACAGGCAGGCTATGAATATTATGTTTTGGACCATCCGTCTATATCAGATTATGACTATGACCATAAGCTGCGGCGGCTGGAGGAGCTGGAAGCAGAACATCCGGAAACGGTGGTTCCAGACTCTCCTACCCAACGGGTGGGGGGAAAGGCCCTGGATTCCTTTTCACAGGTACACCATAAGGTTCCACTGGAATCCCTTCAAGATGTGTTTGACTTTGATGAATTAAGAGCGTTTGACCAGCGGGTGAAGGGAGTAGTCCCTAAGCCGGACTATGTGGTGGAACCTAAAGTGGACGGGCTCTCAGTGGCACTAGAGTATGAAAACGGGCTGTTTGTTCGGGGTGCTACCCGGGGCGATGGACAGGTGGGGGAGGATGTAACGGAAAACCTGCGTACCGTCCGCTCTATCCCGCTGCGCATTCCGGATGCACCTGCTCACTTAATTGTCCGGGGCGAGGTTTTTATGCCCAAAAAGGTCTTTCATGCGTTGAACCAGGAGCGGGAAAAGCGGGGAGAGACTCTCTTTGCAAATCCCCGAAATGCTGCAGCTGGTTCCTTACGGCAGTTGGATCCTAAAGTAGCTGCATCCAGGAAACTAGATATTCTTGTATTTAATGTCCAGTGGGTGGAGGGTGAGCAGTTTAACACCCATGTTGAAACGCTGGATTATTTGAGCCGAAAGGGATTTAAAGTAATTCCACATTACAGTTGCAATCAAGTGGAAGAGGCCATAGCTTATGTGGAGCAGGTAGGAGAAAATCGGGATCAATATCAATTTGATATTGATGGAGCAGTAATTAAAGTAAATTCTTTGGCGGATCGGGAGCTGCTGGGTTCCACAGCAAAATTTCCGCGCTGGGCTGCCGCCTATAAGTATCCACCGGAAATAAAGCCGTCTCGAGTATTGGATATCGTAATACAGGTAGGGCGTACCGGCGTACTCACCCCAAAAGCGGTGTTGGAGCCCGTACGTCTGGCTGGCACGACAGTAACCAACGCCACTCTCCACAATCAAGATTTTATTACGGAAAAGGACATCCGAATTGGGGATACCGTTTTGGTGCGCAAGGCGGGAGAGATAATCCCGGAGGTGCTCTCCGTGGTGAAAGAGAAGCGCCCTGAGGGAACGCAGCCTTACCAGTTTCCACAGGTCTGTCCGGTGTGCGGAGCTGCTGTGCACCGGGATGAGGATGGTGCTCACATTCGGTGTACGGGAGCGGAGTGTCCCGCTCAGATCCTCCGTACACTGGCCCACTTTGCCAGCCGTGATGCCATGGATATTGAGGGCCTTGGGATTGCGGTGGTAGAAAATTTAGTGGGGGCCGGCCTTGTAAAGACACCGGGAGATCTCTATTTCCTGCAGGAAGGGGATGTGGCTAAGCTGGAGCGAATGGGGGAGAAGTCCGCCCGGAATTTGATAGCAGCCATTGAAAAGTCCAAGCAGCAGGATTTGTCTCGGCTGATTTTTGCCTTTGGAATCCGCCAGGTGGGACAAAAAGCCGGGAAAGTTCTGGCGGCAAAATTTGGGACGCTGGATGCCTTGGAGCATGCCACTATGGAACAGCTAGTGGAGACGAATGATGTGGGTGCCATTACGGCGCAGAGCATTTTGGACTGGATGGCAAGTCCCCAGAGTAAACATCTCATGGACAGACTCCGGGCGGCGGGTGTCAATACCAAGGCGTCTGAGCAACAAGTAGGCGGGCGTTTTGAAGGCATGACATTCGTGCTCACGGGGACGCTGGAGCACTTTACGAGGGATCAGGCTGCCGCATTGATTGAACAGCAGGGAGGGAAGGCGTCTGGCTCTGTGTCTAAAAAGACCACCTATGTGGTGGCCGGGGAAGGAGCTGGATCCAAACTGCGGAAGGCAGAGGAGCTGGGTGTGCCCGTATTAAGTGAGGAAACGTTTTTGGCCATGGTGCGGGAGGAAGACAAACCGGAAGAGAAGTAATATAAAATTTCAGTTAGAAGGGAGGAGGCTTTTGTATGCAGCCTTCAAAAGTTTATTTTACAGATTTCCGCGTAAAAATTGGAGTTAGTCAGTTGGACAAGCTGGAACGCCTGATACGGACGGCAGGGATACAAACCATTGATTTTGACCACAAGATGGTAGCCATTAAGATGCACTTTGGAGAACCTGGAAACCTCTCATTCCTTCGGCCAAATTATGCTAAACGGGTTGCGGATGTGGTGAAGTCCCTGGGTGGAGTGCCGTTTTTGACAGATTGCAACACGCTTTATCCCGGGCGCAGGAAAAACGCCCTGGAGCACATTGAAAGCGCATATGAGAATGGATTTACACCTATGTCCACCGGCTGTCAGATTATTATTGGAGACGGCCTGAAAGGAAGCGACGATGTGGAGGTTCCGGTGCATGGTGGACAGTATATTCAAACAGCTAAAATTGGGCGTGCCATTATGGACGCCGACGTATTTATTAGCTTAAATCATTTTAAAGGACATGAGCAGACAGGTTTTGGGGGAGCGCTAAAAAACATTGGAATGGGCTGTGGAAGCCGCCGGGGCAAAATGGAGCAGCATTCTGCAGGCAAGCCTATGGTGGACGCTAATGTTTGCGTAGGCTGCCGCCAGTGTGCCAAACAGTGCGGCCAGGATGCATTCAGTTATGACAGCGGAAAGGCGGTAATCAATCAGGAGAAATGTGTGGGATGTGGGCGGTGTATTGCGGCCTGCAGGTTTGATGCCATATATAGCCCTAACGATGATGCGGTTGAGATGCTAGATCGCAAAATGGCAGAGTATGCCAAAGCGGTGGTGGATGGGCGCCCCCATTTCCATATTAGTCTGGTGATGGATATCTCGCCTTACTGTGATTGTCATCCTGAAAATGACGCCCCCATTTTGCCTGATATTGGGATGTTTGCCTCCTTTGACCCGGTTGCGCTGGATCAGGCCTGTGTAGATGCCTGCCTGCGTCAGGATCCCATTCCAGGGAGTTTGCTGGATGATAATATGCATAGAGAAGGGTTTGTGGATCACCACGACCACTTTATTAACACCACGCCGGAATCAGAGTGGGAGAGCTGTCTGGAGCACGCCCAGGCGATTGGACTTGGAAGTCGTAGGTATGAATTGATTAAAATTTGAATTGTGAAAAACGAGGCGCGGCCATTGGCCGCGCCTCGTTTTGTGTAATTTGTGATTAAAAAGATATGGGAGTACCGTCGTCGTGAAAGGTATTTTTTAGAAGTATATCTACCAGGAAGGCTGAGACACAAAATAGAGCCATTTGGCCGCCAATAAGCCAAAGTACATAATCCGCGCGATTATTAGGAAACAAGACTAATAAAATCACAGTGAGGACCGAGAGAAGCGCCCCAATCCTAATCCAGAGCTTGGCACAATGGTGGTGAGCAAAAGACCAGGCCTCAGGACTAGAGGAGGTGAGGGCAGTGCGGTAGGCAAGGCCCTTCCCCTGAAATTTAGGGGGAGAAAGCTTCCACCAGATACCCACTGCTAACATAAAGATTGGTGCCAGAAGGGAAATGATGCAATATAATGTCTGCATAGCCGTTATTCCTCGTGTTTTAAAATAGGTTTTTCTTCATATTCATGTGATACAAGAGCAGAATGAGAAGAAGTCGTGTGCTTTTTTGATAGATGTCCCAGAGGATTAGCTCTGGCTGCAGCTCGCAGGTCATCGCTATCTACATGAGTATATATCTGAGTGGTATTCAAATGATCGTGACCCAGGACCTCTTGAAGAGTACGCACATCGACACCGTTTTGCAGCATTAGGGTGGCAGCAGTATGACGCAGCTTATGGGAAGAATACTGAGTACTGTCCAGCCCCGCAGCAGAGAGATGCTTTTTCACCAGCTTGTGGACAGCAGCCTTTGTAATACGTTTTCGGTTTTGCAGTGTAACAAACAGAGCATTTTGGTCCAACAGTGTCATTGCATCTCGGTCAGTTAACCAATCGTGGAGAGCCTGTTGGCATGCCTCGTTCAAATAGAGAATCCGTTCCTTATTGCCTTTGCCCAATACTCGAAGCTGACTTCCTCGAACATCCGTTTTATCAAGGCCTACAAGCTCTGAAATACGCAATCCACAGTTGAGGAATAGTGTCAGAATACAGTAGTCGCGACTGGAATTTTTTCCGTCTACGGACTCAAGAAGATGTACGCTTTCGTCATAATCTAAGTATCTGGGCAAGGATTTTTTCTGCCTAGGGGCGTCTAGTTCCTGAACTGGATTTTGCTCCAATAGTTTGGCTTTGTTGGTGAGGTACTTGTAAAAGGAACGGATTGTAGCTACTTTACGGGCTCTGGAAGCTGAATTTAAACCACGTTCACGGGCCAAGTAGCTCATAAAGGCATAAACATCGGTAAGTGTAATACTGCGGACAAAACTCAGATCAATGTCATCAATAGATATGTTGTCAAAGGGCGTGTCCTTGGGCACCAAGCATTTGTCCAACTTTAAAAAGCGGAAAAAGCCGCGTAAGTCTAAAAAGTACTCATCCACAGTTTGCCGGGAATGGCCCTGGATAGTTTCATGATACACCAAAAAATCTCGAATGAGTGGCGGAGCTTCAGTGCGGTAGTCCAAATGGGTGGGAAAAGGTGCTGCAGGAAATTTATAGGGTAATACGAGCAATTACCTCCACTTAGGTCAACAAAATTTTTATTTTGTTGACCTAATACACTACAACTGCAGACCCCTCCCTGCACCTCCTTTCTAGGGCGATTGGAACCTTTCAGTGAGACAATAATAACACAGCTTATTTAGTGGATCAACAAAAACACAGATTCTCCTTAAGCACAGACAATATCAGCTCTGCCTCGGTATTGGAAGCAGAGCTGATACGATTTCTATCGCAATATAATAATCTGAGTTCAGGAGTTTAACGCTACAAGGTTCAATCCTGCTCCCAGTTGTGGTAAACGTTCTGGACGTCGTCGTTGTCCTCCAGCATATCAATAAGCTTTTCCATGTTTTTAATATCTGCCTCGTCTGTAAGCTTAACATAATTTTGAGGCACCATCTGCACAGAGGCCTCCAAGAAGGTATAACCCTTCCCTTCCAGGGTGGACACTACCTGGTTGAAGCTGTCCGGATCGGTGTAAATTTCGAAGACTTCGTCATCGGCCTGCATATCTTCGGCACCGGCTTCCAGAGCATCCATCATAACGGTGTCTTCGTCCATGTCTTCGGCATCCAATACAAGGACACCTTTTTTGTCGAAAGACCAGGAGACGCAGCCAGTGGCGCCCAGACCTTTCCCGTATTTATCCAGAAGGTGGCGTACCTCAGGGGCGGTACGATTGCGATTGTCTGTGAGGGCCTCTACAATGACAGCCACGCCGTTGGGACCATAGCCTTCATAGACCACGCTTTCAAAGTTGTCGCTGTTGCCGGCACCCAGGGCCTTATCAATAGTCCTTTTAATATTATCATTGGGCATATTGGCTGCTTTGGCTTTGGCAATTACGGCGGCTAGACGAGAGTTATTGGCAGGATCACCGCTGCCGCCGGTTTTTACAGCAACAATCATTTCACGGGCAATCTTGGTAAAAATCTGGGAGCGTTTCGCATCAGCTGCCCCCTTTGTTTTTTGTATATTGTGCCACTTGGAATGTCCAGACATAAAATCGTTCCCTTCTCTTGTCGGCTTCAAATTCGCCCAAAAATTATACCACTATTATTGTAATTGCGCAAGTGTGCTCTAAAGATATTTCGGGAGTTTATCGAAATATATCGCCGGTCCGGTTCAATATTTCCCTACGATGAAAAGTAACAAAGTCGGGAATAAACTCAGGGAAAGATTGACAAAAGGCGCTTCGAATCAGTTCCGGATTCAATCCTGGATTTTGCGCGGATACCACTGCGTCCACTGTCATGGTGTCGCTTTGGCATTCCAGGTTCCAGTTTCGGATAAGGGGAATTAAGTCCACTTCTGTATAACCCAATTTGGCCTTGTTGGACTTCTTTTTTACAATCAGGCTCTCCCGGCAAAGCAGCTGCTGCATGGCTGTTTCGGTTTCCTGAGGACGTCCCTCTGGATATTCAAAGTTCATGATGTAATCTACATATGCCAAATCCTTCAGTTTTTGCCCATCTGGGTAACACTGGTGTACCACAATTCCCTCTGGCATAGCGGCGGTCAGTCGGTATGGAACATCTTCATATAATATAGAATGATCAGCTAAACCAAATTCTAGAATTTCGCACTGACTAGAATAGCCTACGGACAGGGGCAGAGCGATGGAGACAAAAGGGTGGGGATGAAAGCCTTCCGTATGCTTGATTGAAATATGTGCCCGGGCAAAAGCCCGTTGGAAGGTGCGCATCAAATCAAGATGGGAAATATATTTTGCCCGTCCAGTTTTGGAAAAAAGCAGGCGGTCAGCCATTGCACACACCTCCCGACAGCAAACAGTTTGCGCCACAGCCAGAACAGCGGGTTCTGCAATCTGGAGTCGTCTGAGACTTATAACAGAGTTCCCGCTCCCGCCATAAAAAGCTGCTGCTTACCTTCGTGTCAACCCGGCACCAGGGAAATACCTCTTCCCTGCTCCGCTGGCGGTGGGCATAGAAGTCGCCGTCCAATCCACAGGCGGCCAAGGCGTCCATCCATCGCTGGTAGTCAAAATACTCTGTCCAAGAGTCCATCTTGGCCCCGTGCTCCCAGGCCCACTCCAGCACATTGGCAAGCCGTCGATCTCCACGGGAAAAGATAGCTTCCAAGTAGCTGGTTTCAGGGTCATGCCAGTTGTAAGTGATAGACTTGTCCCTCTTTAAGGCATCCCGTAGCAGATTGACCCTGCGCTGATACTCTGATACAGGAATTTGAGCCTCCCACTGAAATGCGGTATGAGGTTTAGGTACAAACCAGGAGGTAGATACAGTAATTCGGACTCCCCTGGCCCGGTTGGAAGTATATTCCCGCCAGGTAAAGTAAACCTTTCTGGCCAGATCTGCAATTCCTAATACATCCTCATCTGTTTCGGTAGGAAGTCCCAGCATGAAGTAGAGCTTTACTCCGCTCCACCCGCCGGCAAAAGCAGTGCGGCAAGATTGAAGCAGGTCCTCCTCTCGCAGATTTTTGTTAATGGCATCTCGTAAGCGCTGAGTTCCTGCCTCTGGGGCAAAGGTGAGGCCCCCCTTCCGAACTCGTTGAAGACGCTCCATCAAATTCATGGAGAAGGTATCTGCCCGCAGGGAGGGCAAAGAAAGCCCGATATCCCGGGGGGCACAGTAGTCCAATAGATTGTCACACAACTCCAATAGGCAGGGGTAGTCGGTGGAAGAGAGAGAGGACAACGTCATCTCTTGGTAGCCGGAATCCTCACAAGAAGCTTTCCCGTATTCGGCTAGCAGTTGGGGATTCCGATTTCTTACGGGGCGGTACACATACCCCGCCTGGCAAAAGCGGCAGCCTCGAATACAGCCCCGAAATAGTTCTAACATAACCCGGTCATGGACAATTTCTGTGGATGGAATGACAGTTTTTGTGGGAAAATAGGACTTGTCCATATCTGTCACAATTCGTTTAACCACCCGCTCCGGTGCACCAGACCCTTCTTTTATGGCCATCTGTGACAGAGTACCGTCTGCGTTATAAATCGGATCATAGAAAGAGGGAACATAGATTCCCTCAATCTTAGCAGCTTCCAGGAGAAATTCCTCTTTGGACCAACACTCCTCCTGGGCCTGTTGGTAGAGACGGATGTACTCCAGAGTAACGTCTTCCCCCTCCCCTAGTACGAAAAAATCTACGAAGGGAGCCAGAGGTTCCGGATTATAACAGCAGGTACCCCCCGCTACAATCAAAGGAGTAAGCTCGGACCGGTTGGCAGAGCGCAATGGAAGTCCCGCCAAATCCAACATGTTCAGTACATTGGTATAGGCCATTTCGTATCCTAAAGAAAAGCCAATAATGTCAAAATCGGAAATAGGATCTCCACTCTCCAAACCATAGAGCAGAAGTCCTTCCCGGCGCATTTCCTCTTCCATATCCCCCCAGGGTGCAAAGCACCGTTCGCACCAAATGTCGGGGCACTGATTCATGACGCCGTATAAAATACGGCACCCCAAATTAGACATGCCGATTTCATAGGTATCCGGGAAACACAGCGCGTAGCGGGTCTTTACAGTATGCTTTTCCTTCACAACGGCGTTATACTCGCCACCGGTATATCGGGCCGGTTTTTGTACTTTGGGCAAAATATGCTCCAGTGTGCGGTTCATGTTGTTCCTCCAGTGCTTGCTCTGGTATTAAGCTTATTTTACCCGTTTCATATTGGCATGACAAGCCCCTATTTTTGCGCACAACCGTGATTATTTTGCATCATGAGTAGCCAAAATGCCACCAGCAAAAGGCAAATATTTCCCCCCAGTCCAAGTAGACATATGGCGCTGCCTAAAATGAACGCAGTAGACAAGATACCCAGAAACTTCCCTACCGCTTCAGCTATGTTTGGACCAGCAGTGAGAGCTGTGACACAGTACAAAGCCCTCCATCCATCTAACCCATTTGCCGGAAGTAAGTTGAAGCAGCCAAGAACTAAATTGATGCCGGCAAAAAGAGAGCCCCATGTCCAGGAGCAGAAAATTCGGGCCAGCAGTAAATTAACCGCTGGCCCGGCCAAAGCGGCCACACCCTCCTGCCAGTAATTCATTGGGGTTGAGAAAAGCATCTCCGCCCCAATTGCTGTTAAGCGGATTAGCTTTATATTTCCTCCCATTGCACGGATCGCAGCATAATGCCCCAGTTCATGTAGCGTACAGGCTACAATGGCCAGAGGAATGACTGCCTGCCGGTCCAGATAATTAAGCCAGGCCAGCAGCAGAAGAAAACCTCCTGTCACTTCCAATCGTCCTATTTTCATTGGTCGCTGAAATAACTGATATAATAGATGGGATTAAGGTGCATTTTGTTATATTTCAGTTCCAAATGCAGGTGAGGGCCTGTGGCCATACCAGAAGAGCCAATCTCAGCAATTTTTTCTCCTAACTCTACTGTTTGCCCTTTAGAGACACAAACAGTACTGCAGTGGGCATAAAAGGATTTTACACCATTTCCATGATCTAGCTGGAGATATAGCCCGTAGGAGTCGTCTTCACCCACGTACTCTACCGTACCAGAAGCAAATGCAGAAATGGGGTCACCATCATTGCCACTGATGTCTACACCGCCATGGAATTGATGTGCTCCACTGATAGGGTGGCTGCGATAACCGTATTCTGAGTTGATATATCCCAGAACAGGAGTTACAGTTTCCAATTCTCCAAGTGAAAGCTGGTCCATGGTATAGTTGTTGGGTAGTGCTTCTCCATCGTAATCAGACTTTAGAATAAGAGTGCCAGCAGTTGCTACAGCAGGTGGAGCGGTATTGGTTGATTCAGTTTTTTCCTCTTCCGGCAGGACATTTTCCTGTACTGGTATAGATATAGGAAGCCGGTAGGCATTTTGATAGAGCAAATGGTCTGTAATCTCTCGTTCGTCTGGACTTCCGCTTAAAAAGCCGGTGTCCATGGTTGACAAGCTTGTGAGGGCAGGGGCAGAGCTGTTTTCATCTGCAAGAGATTCCGACGTGTCTTCTACCCCAAAGACTTCTACGCAGAAATCTTCCAATCGCCCGAACATAGTATCCTCTGAGATAGAATTTCCCAGTGATGACAGAGCTGAACGAAAATCAGTATTTGAAGTAATTAAATGAAGAATATTATCCCGAACCTCAAGAAGTCTTGTTGGGAAAACTCCTTTTCCAATAAAGACGGCGAGAAAAAGAATCAGGCAGATAAGAAGTTGACAGAGGCGAAGCTTTTCCGGACTTGATTTACTGCTTCGTCTGCCTGATGTGCTTGTGCTATTATTTCGGGGGAATTTTTCATTTTTGTAAGAGCGAGCGGATTCATCGTACACAGTTCTTTCCTCCCCAAGACCGAATCATAGACAGCAAAACAGATGTTTTACGCTGTTTCAGTCTATTCAAAGTATAAATGGAATATACCTCTTGACAGAAAGGAGAGAAAAAAATATAATGATAAAGCTGACAATTTGGATCATGAGTTTTGCCGTACCCACATAGCAAAAGAACCGGCCAAGTTTTGCTTCTGTTACCTATCCGGGTGTAGCGCAGTTGGTAGCGCGCATGGTTCGGGTCCATGAGGCCGTGGGTTCAAATCCCGCCACTCGGACCATCGGAGTATCCTTCGGGGTACTCCGATTTTTTATTGCCAATTTGTCAATTTTCTCTCCCCTTCCAATTAATCTTGTTTTAC
>CALWYD010000028.1 GCA_944385675.1 uncultured Oscillospiraceae bacterium | reverse complement strand
CAAGCAAAGAGCCGTTAAATCAGGATGAGCAGCAGCCGATTCATGGTGCCGGTGGCCATGAGAAGGCCGACTGCGATCAGCAGGATACCGCAGATCTTGTTGATGATGCTGTAGTGCAGCTTGATCCACTGGAATGCGCCCCGCAGGGACTGGATGAGCAGAGCACTCAGCAAAAACGGGATACCCAGTCCGGCGGAGTAGCACAGCAGCAGGACGACTCCCGTCAGAGTGGAGCCCTGCTGAGAGGCCAGCATCAGTGCGGAGCCCAGAAAGGCGCCAATGCAGGGAGTCCAGCCCACCGCAAAAACCATGCCGAACAGCAGGGCGGAGGCAAAGCCCATGTTCTGGGTGTGATGAAATCCCTTGGACCCGCGGAAGAACGGAAGCTCAAACAGCCCCAGGAAGTGCAGGCCAAAGAAAATGACCACCAGTCCGCACAGAAGATTGACTGCCGTCTGGTGCTGGGTGAAGAAGGAGCCAATGGTGCCGGCGAATGCGCCCATGGCCACAAACAGGGCGGTAAAGCCCATCACAAAGGCAATGGCGTTGGTGAGCACGCGGCGGGTAGATTGCTCTGCTGTGCCGCCGGCAAAATAGGACAGATAAACCGGCAGCATAGGCAGCAGGCAGGGAGAGATAAACGTAATCAATCCCTCTAAAAATGTGACCAGATAGGGCATAGATCAATCCCCCTGTGAGTTTCGGAACAGCCAAGCGCGCAGAGCTTTCCAGAGGTCGTAGGTCAGCGCTCCCCAGAAGCCGCCGATGGCCATGGACCAGAAGGGGGTGGAGGCGAGGGGGCAAAAGCCGCTGCACAGCTGAGTCCGGTAGTAGAGATAGCCAGTCCCCAGGCCCAGAAGAATAGAGATCAGGCCTGGAAGCCGTGTGTGAATAGACCGTTTCATCATAAAGCCTCCTGTTCAAAGTGTCAAGTATAGATGTCAATACCATACCGGAGATGGGGGAAGAATTCTGTGACGAAATCACATACCTTTTTATGATAGTCCCAATTCTGTTGTGTGTTCCCGCCCCCTAAGGTTGTTGCAAAATATCTATATGCCTTCTGCGAAGCATGGCAAACTGTCTCATCTGGCTGTTCTCACATTATGGACTGCTGTTTGGTGAAACTGACGGAGTTTTCTCCATCACTACCCACCTTTTAAAAAGGGACAAACTTGTGCATCCCCTTGAAGAGATGAGGAAAAGAGCGTATGATAGAGACAAGACAGAAGATAAGGAGCGGACAGATGGACAGAATTGCGCTGGAAAACTTATCCTTTTGGTCTCACCTGACTCAGAGGCAGCGGGAGACGCTTGCCGGGGCGTCCCGGCTGATTCAATATCCGGCGGGAGCGGTTATACGAGGTGTGGACCGAGACTGCCTTGGGATTTTGCTGATTCAGGAGGGGATGCTGCGGATTTCCCTACTGTCAGAGGCGGGGAGAGAGGCCACCATTGCCCGAATTCCAGCAGGGGAGGTGTGCGTTCTGTCGGCAGCCTGCTCCATGTCTGCCATCACCTTTGAGGTCCAGATCCAGGCAGAGCAGGAGACAAAGGCCCTGGTGATCCCCGTGCAGGTAGTGTCCGCCTTGATGAAAGAGAGTCTGTATGTGGAAAACTATGTCTATAAGGCGGCAGCTCAGCGGTTCTCCGATGTGATCCGGGGAGTGGAGCAAATGCTGTTTTTCACACTGGAACAGCGGGTGGCCGCCTACCTGGTGGAGGAATCCGCCCGGCTGGACACAGATACTCTTCAGGTCACCCAGGAGCAGTTGGCTCAGGCCATTGGCAGTGCCCGGGAAGCGGTGACCCGCACACTGAAAAAGCTGTCCGGCATGGGACTTGTGGAGCTGTTTCGTGGCGGCGTGAGGGTGGTGGACCGGAAGCGGCTCCACGGGCTGGTGCCATGAAGAGAGCTTCATACTTTTCAGGCATGGAGCTATATACACAGAAGGTATTTGACATAAAAGGGAATCTCCCATATTCTGATAATGGTACAGTGAGGTGTAAAAAAGTGCAGCGCCTCTGTGACGCAAATTTCTGGGATATGTGTTTGAATCGCGGGAATTTGGGACGGGTGGCAGGTGCATAACAAGCTCAGAAAAGGAGAAGAGGTATGATTTATAAGAGTTTTCAAGATCTAAAGCTGTCAGCCCTGGGCCTGGGCTGTATGCGGTTGCCCGTTCTGGAGGGGGATGACGCCCGCATTGATGAGGCGGCTGCCGTCGCCATGGTGGACGAGGCCATAGCCAATGGGGTGAACTACTTTGACACAGCCTGGGGCTATCACAAAGGAAATTCCGAGCTGGTGCTGGGCAGGGCTCTGGCCAGGTATCCTAGGGAGAAGTTTTACCTGGCTGATAAGTTCCCAGGCTATGACCTGGCCAACATGCCCAAGGTACAGGAGATCTTTGCGGAGCAGCTGAGGAAATGTCAGGTGGAATATTTTGACTTCTATCTGTTCCATAACGTATGTGAGATGAACATCGACGCCTACCTGGACCCTAAATACGGCATCTTTGACTATCTCATGGAGCAGAAGCAGAACGGCCGTATCCGGCATCTGGGCTTCTCCTGCCATGGAAATCTGCCAGTGCTCAAGCGCTTCCTGGAGGCATATGGAGAGCATATGGAGTTTTGCCAGCTGCAGCTGAACTATGTGGACTGGACCTTCCAGAATGACAAGGAAAAGGTGGAGCTGCTGGAGCAATACCACATCCCGGTTTGGGTGATGGAGCCCCTGCGGGGCGGCCGACTGGCCCGCCTCAGCGAGGAGGAGGCCGCTCCGTTGAAAGCTCTGCGCCCTGACGAGACGGTTCCGGCCTGGGCTTTCCGCTTCCTCCAGTCCATTCCCAGCGTGACCATGGTGCTCTCAGGCATGTCCAGTCTAGAACAGCTGCGGGACAATCTGGTCACCTTCCAGACAGAGAAGCCTCTCAGCGACCAGGAGTTGGCGGCTCTGACAACACTGGCTCAGGGGATGGTGAACAAAACCGCTC
>CALWYD010000027.1 GCA_944385675.1 uncultured Oscillospiraceae bacterium | reverse complement strand
AACGCCACCTTCCGCAACGATTTGATCGACGCAGTTTTCAACCTAACGGAAGACCAACTGACACAAGGAGTTCGCTATGAGATTTACAAAGGATGAGATCCGCGCCTCTATGCTCCTCTACGCCATTACTGACCGGGCCTGGCTGGGGACGCGCACCCTCCCCGACGTGGTGGAGGAGGTACTGGCCAATGGGGCCACCTTTCTCCAGGTGCGGGAGAAGGGGTTGGATCATGATGACTTCCTGGCTGAGGCCAGAATTCTGAAGAAGCAGGCGGAGCGGTACCATGTGCCCTTCGTGGTCAACGACTCGGTGGAGGTGGCCCTGGCGTGTAACGCCGACGGGGTCCATGTGGGCCAGTCGGACATCCAGGGCCGGGATATCCGGGCATTGATCGGTCCGGACAAGATCCTGGGCATCTCGGCCAATACCGTGGACACCGCCCTGGCTGTCCAGCGGGCGGGGGCGGACTACATCGGCGTGGGGGCGGTGTTCGGTACCACCACCAAAAAGGATGCCAAAAATCTGAGCGTGACCCAACTGCGGGCCATTTGTGACGCGGTGGACATCCCGGTGGTGGCCATTGGCGGCATCAACGCCGGCAATCTGCTCCAGCTGCGGGGCAGCGGCGTGGACGGGGTGGCGGTGGTGTCCGCCATCTTCGCTCAGCCAAACCCCGGCGCGGCGGCAAAGCGCCTGCGGGAGTTGTCGGAGGAGCTGGTGGGACATGGATAAGCGCTTCTGCATTTTCGACATGGACGGCACCCTGGTGGACTCCATGAGCTACTGGAAGGGCCTGGGCCGGGACTACCTGGAGGCCCAAGGCCTCTCGCCCCGGGAGGAGGAACTGGCGCAGGTGCAGACGATGACCATGCTGGAGGGGGCGGTCTGCTTGATGGATACCTTTGGCATATCCGGCCCGCCCCAGCGCATTGTGGACGAGATGGAGGCCATGATGGAGGAGCACTACCGGCAGGACGTGCCCCTCAAGCCGGGGGTGAAGGAGTACCTGGAGGGATCATGGGCACAGGGGTGCCGCCTGTGTGTGGCCACTGCCACCGCCGAGCCCCTGTCCCACGCCTGTCTGTCCCGGTTGGGTGTGGACAGTCTGTTTGAATTCATCCTCAGCTGTGAGACATTGGGGGTGAGCAAGGACAGGCCCGATGTGTATCTGGAGGCGGCCCGGCGGCTTGGAGTTAAACCCACAGAGATCGCTGTCTATGAGGACGCCCTCTACGCTGCTCGCACCGCCAAGGCCGCGGGATTCTATACGGTGGCCGTCTATGAGCCTGCCTACGCCGGAGACTGGACTGAGCTGTCCGCTCTGGCGGATGAGTGCATCCTGGATTGGAGGAATGTCCCATGACTGTGACTGAGCGACTTTATCAGGCCGCCCGCCCCGTGTGGGAGACCTGTTACGCCCATCCCTTTGTGCGGGGGATCGGGGACGGCACTCTGGAGCTGGAGAAGTTTCGCCACTTCCTTCTCCAGGACTACTTGTATCTCTTTGACTATGCCCGGGTATTCGCCTATGGGGTGGTGAAGGCCAGAGAGCCGGAACTGATGCGCACCTTTGCCGACAATATAGCCGCCATCCTGGGGGGCGAGATGAGTCTCCACCGGGCCTATATGGCCCGACTGGGCATCACCGAGGAGCAGGTCTTTGCCGTGAAGCCTGCCCTGCCCAACCTGTCCTACACCCACTACATGCTGGCGGTGGCCGCCGGCGGGGGGCCCGCGGAGATCGTGGCCGCCATTCTGGCCTGCTCCTGGAGTTATGCCGAGATCGGGGCACAGTTGGCCAAGATCCCCTGTGCGGCGGAGCACCCCTTCTACGGCGAGTGGGTGCAGAGTTATGCCGGGGAGGACTATCAGCAGACCAACAATGCTCTGGTGGAACTGATGGACCGGCTGGCGAAGGACTGCACTGAGGCGGCATACCGGCGGCTGGAGGAGATCTTCGTGGCGTGCAGCCGGTACGAGTTGGGCTTCTGGGACATGGCCTGGGATCTGGAGCAGTGATGATGCCCATCCTGGAGCGGGACGTCTTCAGGTCCTGATATTGCGCCCGGATGATGATCTGGCAAAGACGTCTGCGTTTCTTGGAAAGATGGGGAAATAGACTGGTGATTTGTTGTTTCTCTGTACTAAAATCTTAGACTGGGTCCTTCTGGTAGGTCCACCATGGACCCACCCTCGGTCCACCGTCAGGGCGCAAGGCGCCCTTGGCGGTGGACTTGTTTTTTTAGCGGGCCTGTTGGACTTAAATCGATGAAAAACAGTCAGAGCAGCCGGTAGAGATTGGATGTGAGGCTCCCGTTCTCCCGCCAGCGGTCCTCCTTGGTGATCAGCCCGGCCCGGCACAGGTCATTCAGCGCCCGTTTCACCGTCGAGCGGGAGAGCCCCAGTTCAGCGGCGATGGTCTTGATGCCCGGCCAGCACTGGCCCTTGCGGCCGGAGCGGTCTTTGAGGTACATGTAGACCGCCCTGGCCCGGTGGTTCAGTTCGGACTGGTAGATATCCAGAAAATAACTCATGTATTTTCTTCCTTTCCTTTGCGATTTTTCCTCAGTTCCTGGAGTTCCCTGGCGGCGTCCAGCTGCGTTTGCTCCTTTTGGTGTGTCTGCCCCTTTTGGCGCTGCCCTCCGTCGTCCGCGCCAGCGGGCAGCGGGGGAGAGGAGGGAGGCCGTTCTGCACGCCGCAGGGGATGCTTTTGCAGGATGGCCTGCTCCAGTTCCTGCCGGGTGGCATAGGCCACTGGGCGGGCGGCCCGCTCCGGCAGCACATAGGGCTCACCGAAAGTGATGCCCCACTCCAGAAACAGCCGCAAACGAGTGCGCATGGGGTGGGTCCCGGTCTTCATGACGATGAATTCCCCCTTGGGGATAGACTTCAGCTCATCCGGCGTCATGAGAGGGCGCTCGATCATCTGTAAATTCTGGCTGGGGTCATTCTTGCCCCGGCTGACCGAGCCGCTCATGACGGTGCGGCTTCCCAGCGCCTTGGACAGCACCTCGGCGGTCTGGGAGTTGGGGGCAAAGCCGCCGAAGATGGTATCCTATTGCGATAGGTAATCCTTTGAAGTCATCTCCAGATTTTCCCCCGCTTAGCACTGTGCGTGCGACTTTCACCGCACACAGCGCCCCATCAATTGCAAATGTTTTCCGTTTATTCAGTTTCCTGTCGAAAGCAGTTTTTAGGGTTGTGCGATTTCAGGCAAGCCAGCAAGGGCTCTCAGCGTGTTTAAGATCCTCAACTGTTTGACGTCAAGGTTTAGCATACTGAGATATTGCAGGATAAGATCTGCTTCCCGTGCATGGATCAGTTTGTGTATAGGCTCTAAGACAAGAATCAGGTTGGCATACTCATCGCCGCCACCACAGGATTTTGGCGTTTTATGGTGGCAATGGATTTCGTCCAGGGTACGAAACTCTTTGCCTGTGACAGCACATTTTCCCCATTGGGCGCAGAATAACGAAATGCGATTGTCTGCATATTCTACATTGTGACCAAACGTGGGCTGCCGCATCAGCTTCAGCATGAGGAGGACGTTTATCCGCAAATTTTCATGGATACCCATTCTGCCGTGCTCGCTGTAGTAACAGGCTTTGTAAGGCCTGCTTTTGGCATTTTTATGCTGCACATAACCGATGGGATAGATCGGCTCGTCCGATCCCGCTATAAACCGCAGCATAGCGGACTTTCCATATCGGTCCCGCTCCATTTTTGTGAGCGTGCGCCCTGATTTTACCAACCTGTTTCCACGCTGTGTTTTTAGTCTGCCAGTGAGAACAGTCATGACCGCCCGATGCAAGAATCTGCAATCAAGGTTGACCGATGTAGCGATTTTATAATACTCCTGAATCCCCATTACCATGGAATTAAAGATTCGGACTTCATCCAGCTCTGTTTTTCCATGGCGTGGTTTTGCCAGTTGTTTTGCCTGCTCCACCAGCTTATTCCGCTCCGCCTGCAGCCGCTTATCGCAAATATGTGAATTGACGACCTGTTTGCCTGCCTTTGGGTGAACTTTAATTTTGAAACCGAGAAACTCCGAATAACGGCGCTTTACATGGACTACCCGTGTCTTTTCTGCCGACACTTCAAGCCGCAGCCGCTTTGCCAGCCATTGCGTTACCGCAATTCTGACGCGCTCCGCTGCATTTTTCGTGCGGCAGAAGATACGAAAATCATCTGCATACCTGACGATGAACATCTCTTTTAGCCCTGTCTTTTTCATAGCGTGATATCCGGCACTTTTATTTTCACTGCCGTTTTTATTCAACGAAACAGCGTATTTTCTGACCAGTGGGTGCTCCTGCCACTGGCTTTCAATCCAATGGTCAAGCTCATTCAGGACGATATTTGCCAACAATGGCGAAATAATGCCGCCCTGTGGCGTACCCTTTTTCGGATACTCCATTCTACCGTCTGGCATACGGACAGGGGCTTTCAGAATTTGTTTTAGGATGTATATGAGATGTTTGTCGTGGATTCCCATGGCCCAAATCTGGCGCATCAGCTTTTCGTGGCTCACGTTGTCGAAGAATCCCTTGATGTCAAATTCTATGACATAGTGCAGGTGGCTTAGCTGCAACAGGTTATACATTCTACTGATTGCGTGTTCCACGGAGCGTCCGGGGCGAAACCCATAGCTGTTGTCACTGAACTTCGCCTCACAGATTGGTTCCATGACCTGCTTGATACATTGCTGCACCAGTCTGTCCCAGATGCACGGAATACCGAGCGGTCTGGTGGAGCCGTTTGGCTTTGGAATCTCCTTGCGTCGTACCGGTTTAGGCCGATAACCCATTTTCCCACCCTCGACAATTTGCCTGACCCTGCCAACAACTTGTTCTGTTGATAAGCACCCAATATCTTTTATCGTCAGGCGGTCTGTTCCGGGGGTGCCGCTGCCCATGTTGGCCTTGATATTGCGGTAGGCCAGCAGAATGTTTTCCCGTGATAGAACTACATCCATTAGGGCGTGAAAGTGTTCACCGTTTTTACTTCTTGCGTATAGGTCGTCGTAGGTCTGCTGCATCCCATAATACTCAGCATGCCGCAAACGATTGATACTCGCTTCCTGCTTTGCTTTTGGCACAAGGCATCACTCCTCCCTTGGGCAGTGACCCTTTTTCTCATACTCGAAATCCTTGTGTTAGACTGAATAACTTGAACATTTCGCAATTGACTTGAGGCCATTCCTCCATCCCCATTACAGGGACTTCTTCGGTTCGACCTCTACTTTTCAGCATTGGTTCATCTGCTTATTTGCTTCGTCAGGTTACTTTCCGGATAGGAAAGCCCAATACCTTTCCTCGTTCCGATAATCCTATCTGTGCATATGTCCGTAGGCGCCTGCTATAAGCCTGTTAGCTGGGATGTGCCAGTAACACATCATGGCCTTTCATAACTGTCATTTTTACTCAGCCACACTAACTACGATTTCTCGCATCCTTACTTTTCAGCAAGGCCGACATTTAGACCCTTACATTCGCAGGTTCGTCAGCTCTTTGGGAACATTCTCGCCATAGACATTTTGTAGACCCCCGGCCTATAGGCAACACCATCCACCGCTGGACAGCTTTCGTGTTTGGCTTCCGCCAATTGACTTACGGTTGCTCTCAGCCGACTTCACCGAGCTTCTGACGGTCAGCGTTTCCGCTTTCACCGCCAGTCGGAGTATCAGGGAGGGCGTTTCAGGGCGTTACCCCGTCATTCCACCCTTCGGATTATCAGTTCTCCAAAGCTGCCTTTTCACCTCTCTTTCAGCTTTGTGCCTGGCCTTTTCAGCCAGGAACGAGTCGCACGGCAGTTGTCCTGGACGATCTCCGAGCCCTCTTTCCCATAGTTCTTCTCTAGTTGAGCAAGACTTTGGATGATAGGCACCAGGGTCAGCCCCCGGGACCGGCCGGCGGAGAACAGGGGCAGCACATCGAAGGGCGGCATGGTGCCGAACTCGTCACAGAAGAACACCACCCGCCGGGGGAGCCTGCCCTTGTACTCCTCGGCCACAGAGAAAAGTTCCCGGCTCAGGCTCTGGATCAGCAGCCCGGCCATAAAATTCTTGGTAAAATCCTCCTCCGGGAGGATGAGGAAAATGGCGGACTTCTGGGCGGCGAAGCGCTCGGCGTCAATGGCGCTGTCGAAGCACAGGACCTGCTCCAGCTCTGTATCCAGAAAGGCGTTGAGCTGGGACAGGGCGGTGGACATGACGGAGGCCATGGCCTGGTCCGCGCCGGTGAGGGAGGATCCGGCATACTGCCGGGCCTACTGCCGGGCCTTGTGGCCGGTGGGCAGCTTTGCCATCAGCAGCTGGAACCGGGTCATCCCCTTGACCCCCGAGGGAGCGGTCAGATCCTGCACCAGCTGGAACACAGAGACGATGTGCCGCCGCTCCTCCGGGTGCTCCCGGGTGGGGGGCAGATACTCCGCCAGCAGCAGGATCACAGCGGTGAGCAGGCCCTCGGCCGCCCGGTAAAAGTAGGCGTTCTGGCCCCGGTCAGAGGCGCCTCCCTCCGGGTCCACGATGGTCTTGGCCAGGATCTGGGCGTATTTCTCCGCCTTGGCCCGGGCCGCCAGGTCGTTGGGATCATCCCTGGCCCGGTCCATGTAGGAGTTGATGAGGGTGAGCAGGTTGTACCCGTCGGAGCGGGTGGGGCTGCGCAGGTCGATGACCGCCACCTGGTAGCCGTAATACCGCTGGGCCACGGCGCCATAGTTCCGGGCCAGGTCCCCCTTGGTGTCCAGGGCCAGAAAACTCATGCCGCTGGCACAGGTGTACTCCAGGTTGGGGTACAGGAAGAAGGCCGTCTTGCCCACGCCGGAGGCGCCGATCATCAGGCAGTGGATGTCATCTGGGTCCACCAGGGCAATCACCTGCCCCTGTCTGCCTGTGCTGCCCAGCACCAGGCCCTGCACCTGGGGAAGTTCCACTCCCGCCCGCCATTTCTGGGGCCGGAAGGGGATGTGGCGGTAGGTCTTTCGGATCTCCTTTTGGGTGGCCCACCGGGCGGTGCCGTGCTGGCCGTCCCCCACCGTCCTGGACTTGATGTTGTCCAGGGAGCCCTGCCCTGAGAAGTGGGTGGCAGCGCCCAGGAGCAGGAGCAGCCCGCCGGCGCATATCAGCAGGAAGATCGTCTGGATATCCATGGCCTCACCCCATTTCCATCTGCCGCACGGGCTTTTGATCCTGGCGTTCCAGCTCCTCCGCCGCCTGTCGGACTGGGAGGCGGGCGAAGGCGGCGGCCAGTTCCAGCCAGCGGTTGGCCAGCGCCCGCTTGTCCCCCTCGCTCCGGATCCCCGGCGCGGTGGATTGGGACAGGGTGCTTTGGACTTGTGCGGCGGCCTCTTTCAGGGTGTTTGACAGGCTGCCGCGGTTTCGGTGGGGCGGCAGGCGGCGGCACAGGGCCTGTTCAAACGCCCCGTCATCGAACCGCTTGCCCAGCTGCCGCAACTCCAAACGGCAGGCGGCCAGGGCCAGCGCCGCCGAGCGTTCTGAGCAGCCCATGGCCTGCTTAGTCCGGCCACAGCGCAGGTGGCCGCGGCACTGCTCCAGCAGG
>CALWYD010000026.1 GCA_944385675.1 uncultured Oscillospiraceae bacterium | reverse complement strand
TATCGCCGGACTCCCGGCGGAAAAACTCGGACTGTCCTCTTCCTTATTTCTCCTCCGCTGCCTGCAGAGCCTTGGCCTCCGCGATGGCCTTCTCCTGGGCCGCCGGTGGGCAGTCCTCGTAGCGGACAAAGTGGAAGGTGAAGCTGCCCCGGCTCTGGGTCATAGACCGTAGATCGATGGCATAGCTGCCCATCTCGGCCATGGGGACTTCGGCGGTAATCACCTGCTCGCCGTCGCCGGTGGGATCCATGCCCATGACGCGGCCGCGGCGCTTATTCAAATCGCCGATGACGTCGCCCATGTAGCTGTCGGGCACAGTGACCTTCAGCTCACCCACTGGCTCCAGCAGCACCGGGTTGGCCTCCGGCATGGCGGCCTTGTAGGCCAGCTGGGCGGCGGTCTTGAAGGCGATTTCAGAGGAGTCCACCGGGTGGTAGGAGCCATCGTACAGGACCGCTTTCAGGTTCACCACCGGGTAGCCGGCCAGGGGACCGTGGGCGCAGGCCTCCCGCAGGCCCTTCTCCACCGCGGGGAAGAAGTTCTTGGGCACGGAGCCACCGAAGACCTCCTCGGCAAACTCCATCTCCTCGGCGTCGGGATTGGGCTCAAAGCGGATCCACACGTCGCCGAACTGACCGGAGCCGCCGGTCTGCTTCTTGTGGCGGCCCTGCTTCTGGACGGTCTTGCGGATCTTCTCCCGGTAGGGGACACGGGGAGCCTTCAGCTCGGCCTCCACATTGAAGCGGCTTTTCAGTTTGGCCACCAGCACGTCCACCTGGATATCGCCGGCAGCGTAAATGACCATCTGGTGGGTCTCGGCGTTGTTGACCACATTGAAGGAGGGATCCTCCTCGTTAAGGCGGCTCAGGCCCTGAGCCACCTTGTCCTCCTGGCCCCGGGTCTTGGGGGCAATGGCCACGGAGTAGCAGGGCTCGGCAAAGGGGATCTGCTTGAGGGCAACCACCTTCCGGGGGTCACACAGGGTGTCGCCGGTTTTCACCTTATCCATCTTGCCGATGGCGCCGATGTCGCCGCAGCCCAGTTCCTTAACCTCCTCAGCCTTCTTACCCCGCATCACGTACAGCCGGCCCAGCTTTTCTGTGCTGCCTGTGCGGGCGTTGACCAGGGAGAGGTCGGAGGTGAGCACCCCGGAGAGCACCTTTACATAGGAGTACTTGCCGTACTGGTCGGAGACGGTCTTAAACACAAAAGCAGTGGGCACGCCGCCAGGGGAGACCACAAACTCCTCCGTCTCGCCGTCGGGACGGGTGGCCTTGTGGTAGTTGCCCTCCATGGGAGTGGGCAGCAACTCCACAATGTAGTCCATAAGCATCAGTGAGCCCATGGTGTTGACAGCAGAGCCGCACAGCACCGGGAACAGGGACAGCTCCCGCACGCCCTGGCGCAGGCCCTGGATCATCTCGGCATAGGTGAAATCCTCGCCGGAGAAGAACTTGTCCATGAACTCCTCGCTGGTCTCGGCCACCGACTCCTTCAGGGCGTCGTTGAACTCAGTGATAACGTCCGCCTTGCCCGCGGGAATTTCAATTTCCTCCCGCTTTCCGTTTTTCATCTCATAGGCCCGCTTATTGAGCACATCGATGATACCGATGACTTTTTTGTTGTCGTCCCAAATAGGCACCACCACAGGGGCAATCTTGTTGCCGTACTTGGCCCGCAGCGCCTCGAAGGTGGCGTTGTAGTCGGAGTTGTCCTCATCGGTCTTGGAGATGTAGATAAAGCGGGGCATATTCCGCTCCTCGCAGTACTTCCACGCCTTTTCCAGACCCACAGAGATGCCGTCCTTAGCCGAGCAGACGATAATGGCGGCATCGGCGGCCCGCAGGGCCTCCATCACCTCGCCTGCGAAATCAAAGCCGCCCGGGGTGTCCAGCACGTTTATTTTGCAGCCCTTGTACTCCACAGGGGCCACGGACAGGGAGATGGAAATCTGGCGCTTGACCTCCTCCGGATCGTAGTCGCACACGGTATTGCCGTCCGCGGCCTTCCCCATGCGGTCGATGGCCCCAGTCATATAGAGCAGGCTCTCCGCCAGGGCGGTCTTACCGCTGCCCCCGTGGCCCAGCAGGCAGACGTTTCGGATGTTTTGCACAGAATAACTCATTTTCTTGTTTCCACTCCTTATGTTTGGACTATTGCTCCGCTCCCGGGTTCTGTGCCCGGACACGTTACATGCTGTTGGTTATTATACATTAAAACTCAGTCTATGACAACTGTTTTTTTGGCATGAAAACGGCCCTTTCCCCAACGCCTTCCAGCTGCGTCCTCTTCCTTTTCGTGGAAAGTGACCAAGAGGGCACAAAGCTCTCCGTTTTCTCTCCTTTCTGCTCCGGATAGAGAAACCTTTTTCAAGTGGGTACAGCCCTTTTTCAGCCGCAGAAGCATAGAAAATGGCCTCCGGCAGAATGCCGGAGGCCATTGGGCCACTGCTATGTCTCATTTAGTACCACCAGGGCACAAGGCAGTTCCTGATTTACCTGCCCTGCCAGGCTACTCGTCAGCCCCTGCTCCTGAACCAGGTCCATCAGGGTCTCGAGTTGCGGGCCTTCCACAATAAGGCAGGCGTGGCCTGCCTCATCCTCCAACCAATCCGGGGCCTCTCCCAGGATCTCCTCCCAGCCCACAGGCAGGGCATCCACCGTCAGCACCGCACATACCTGCTGTCCGGCCACCTTATACTCCGACGGCTCTGCAGAAAAGGGGGCAGTGGCCGCGTTTACGCCCACCTGGTACTCGGTTGTCTCTTCAGGGACAGTGTCAGCAGAGGATTCCTCCGTAAGAATGCCCTGAGTCAGCGCCCGCTCCTGGAGACTCTCTTCTTCCTTCCCATTTTCCTGGGAAGAAGCCTGAGTAGGCTGACTCTCCCCCTGTTGATAGGCAGCAATATCCAGGCCATCGGCCTGCTTATGGAACAGTCCGCCCCGATACAGCCCGATACACAGCACCGCACAGGCGGCCAGTCCCATCAAAGCCCGCACCTGAGGCCGGCGGAACAGGGGAACCACCTTGGGCTTCTTCTCCTCAAGGGCCGCCACCTGCTCCATCACACTCTGAGCAAACCCCTGGGGCGCCTCCAGCTCCTCCGCCTGGGGAAGGGCAGAATGGATGGCCGCCAGCTCGTCGGCCAGGCGGCGGCACTGGGGACACAGAGCCAGATGCTCCTCCAGCTCCTGCTCCTGTTCCGGCTCCAACATTCCGTCCAGTCTTAGGCTGAGATACACTTCCATGTCCTGACAGCGTTCCATACTGCTTCACCTCCCTCTTGGTTTTTCTGTTTGGTTAGACGGCGGGCTGTTAAAAAAGTTCCCGTCGGCCAGCAAAATTTTTCTCAGGGCCAGCCTGGCCCGGGCGATGCGGGACTTTACCGTCCCCAAATCCAATTCCAGCTTTTGGGCAATCTCCTGGTAGCTCAGCCCGGACAGCTCCCGCAGCACCAGAATCTGCCGCTGCTGCTCCGGCAGGGCCTGCAGCCCCCGGGCCAGAGCCCTGCCCTGCTCAGAGCGCTCCAGCTGGCGGTGGGGATCCTGGCGCAAGTCCGCCGCCTCTGTCCAGCCCGCCTCCTCGTCATCCAAAGAGATCTCCGACTCCACCTGCCGCCGGCGCTTCTGCCGCCTCAGATAGTCAATACACACGTTGGTGGCCAGCCGGTACACCCAGGTGGCAAAGCTACTCTCCCCTTGGAACGAAGGCAGCCCCTGCCAGGCCTTGAGAAACGCCTCCTGGGCCAGGTCAGCTCCCTCCTCCCGATCCCCCGTCAACCGCACGGCCAGGGAATAGATCCGGTTCTGGTTGTCCAGTACCAGCTGCTCAAAGGCCTGCTGATCGCCTGCCCTGGCCCTGGCCACCAGTTCCTGTTCTGTCACCGCCCTCACCTCTCTTCTCTTTCAATTGGGACAGGGGAGGTTCCCTTCCCCACTCAATTTTTGGGGTTTACTCCCCGCACAAATCCCGTTTAATCCCCCTGGTGATCCGGTATACGTCCTCCAGGGTAGTGATCTTTACAATCTGCTCCTTATAATACCCACCGTGGGGCACCCCTTTTAGATACCAGGCGTAGTGCCGCCGGGCCTCCAGGCAGGCGATCTTCTCCCCTTTAACGGCGGCGGAAAGTTCAAACTGCCGCACGGCGGTGTCACACCGCTGGGCCAGGGGAGGCATGTCAGGGATGGGCCGGCCCTCCAAGGCCGCCCTGCACTGGGCAAACAACCAGGGGTTTCCAAACACTCCCCGGCCAATCATGGCCATATCCGCTCCGGTGTACTTTAAAATCCGGGGGGCGTCTGTGGGCTTGAATACGTCCCCGTTGGCAATGACCGGAATTTTCACCGCCCTTTTCACCTCCCGGATCCAGTCCCAGTTGGCTGAACCGGCATACATCTGGTTCCGGGTTCGGCCGTGGACGGCCACCGCAGCCGCTCCCGCCTGCTCCATGGCCCGGGCAAACTCCACACAGTTAATAGAGCCCTTGTCCCAGCCCAGGCGGAACTTTACCGTCACCGGACAGCCCGCCCCCCGGATTACCGCCTGCAGCACTTTTACCGCCTTGTCCGGGTCCCGCATCAGCCCGGACCCGTCTCCGGAGTTGGCCACCTTGGGCACGGGACAACCCATGTTGATATCAATGAAGTCGGCGCCGGACACTTCATGAGCGATGGCGGCCCCCTCCTCCATGCACACCGGGTCGCTGCCGAAGATCTGGGCAGCGGCGGGGTGCTCTCCATCCCCCAACTTCAATAGGGGGATGGACTTCTTATCCTGTTCGCAAAGTGCCTTGGCACTGACCATCTCCGTGCAGGTCAGCCCCGCCCCCTGCTCCCGGCAGATGGTGCGGAAGGCCACATCGGTCACTCCCGCCATGGGGGCCAGGGCCAGCGGCGTTTCAATTGTAATTCCTCCGATGGACAGCATGGTTCCTCCTGTATTCCGGCCGCGTACAGTCCCTTGGCCTCTCAGTCTCCGCTATTCTATCACACGCCCCCTCGGTTGACAAGGGCGGCCAAAGACATTAAAATGGTGGACACCCGTTGATGAAAAGAGAGGGATTGCCATGAACCTGAACGCCCTGCGCATTGCCTTGGAAGGGCTGTGCGCCTACCGCCCCATCCTGGACACCCCCGTTATTTCCCTGGCAGTCCGGCTCCTGGATGCCTGCGGACGGGGGAACGGAGCAGAGGCCCTGGAACAATACGCCTGCCTCTTCCACCAGCTGCGCCGGGAGGGCTTCCGGGGACTGGGGGACTGGCTGTGGGACTACCTGCGCTACACCCAGAGCCCCTATGCCCTGCTGGCTGAGGGAGATGTGCGAGATCCCGCTCTGGAAAACGCGGCCCGCCGGGATGTAGAGACCTTGGTGCTGTTGGCCGAAACCGATTGCGACCGGTACATTGACGCCATGAAGGCCGCCCTGTCCGGAGACTACGCCCCGGTGCTGGCCGGTCTGCCCCGGTGGCAGGCGGGCGCCCCCTTCAATTTTGACAGCCTGACTGACTTTTACCGCTCCCACGGCTGCGGGCTGTATGCCCGGTACCGGGCCTTCCTGTGGGAGGAGGGGCAGCTCATTCCGGTTTCTGACCCCGACTGCCCCAGGCCGGAGGAGCTTCTGGGCTATGAGCTGCAGCGGGGCCAGGTGGAGAAAAATACCCGGCTGCTCCTGGCCGGTCATCAGGCCAACAACGTGCTGCTCTTCGGAGACGGGGGCACAGGCAAGTCGGCTACGGTAAAATCCATGCTCTACCTGCCCGGGATGGAGGATCTGCGCCTCATCGAAATTCAGAAAGAGAACATTACCGGCCTGCCCCGGCTGATGCGCTCCCTGGTGGGGCTGCGGCAGAAATTTATCCTCTTCATCGACGACCTGGCCTTTGATCAGGATGACAAGACCTACTCCTCCCTAAAAACTATCCTGGAGGGCAGCCTGGAGAAGCGGCCGGCCAACGTGGCCATCTATGCCACCTCCAACCGCCGCCACCTGGTGCGCCAAACCTTTGCCGACCGGGCGGGAGACGAGGTGGATACCTTTGAAACTATCTCTGAGAAGACCGCCCTGGCAGAGCGCTTTGGCCTGCGTATCCCCTATCTGACCATGAATAAGGAGGGCTACCTAGCTCTGGTGGACTACCTGGCCAGCCAGGCAGGCATCTCTATGGATCGGGAGGAACTTCACGCCCAGGCCATGACTTGGGAAATCCGCCACTCCGGCCGTACCCCTCGGGTGGCCCGGCAGTTTATCGCCAGCCTGCATCTGTAAATACAGCAAAACCCCGGAGGAAATTGCCTCCGGGGTTTTGTTTGGTCTCATTCTTGTTATGGTGCGGAGCGTGTTCAGCACACCTTCACAATCCAGCCGTGGGTGTCGGCCACTCGGCCCCACTGGATGCCGGTAAGCTCATCGTACAGCCGCTGGGTCACCTGGCCAATCTGGTTGTTGCTGACAGTGACCTTCTTGCCCTCCATGGCCAGCTCGCCGATGGGGGAAACTACGGCGGCGGTGCCGGTACCCCAGGCCTCCTCCAGCTCGCCCTTCTCGGCGGCCTGGAAGAGCTCCTCGGCGGAGATACGGCGCTCCTCCACCTGGTAGCCCCAGTCCTTCAGCAGCTGGATGCAGGATCGGCGGGTGATGCCGGGCAATACGGAGCCGTTGAGATCGGGGGTGAGGATCTTGCCGGCCACCTTAAACATCACGTTCATGGAGCCCACTTCCTCAATATACTTGCGGTGCACGCCGTCCAGCCACAGCACCTGGCTGTACCCGGCCTTCTCCGCCCGGTCGCCGGCCCGCAGAGAGGCGGCGTAGTTACCGCCGGTCTTGGCCATGCCGGTGCCGCCCCGGACAGCGCGCACGTCCTGATCTTCCACGTAGATCTTCACAGGATTCAGGCCCTCGGGGTAGTAAGCCCCCACCGGACAGACGATGACAATGTACTGCACATGGTGGGAAGCATGGACACCCAGAGCGGGATCCAGGCCAATCATAAAGGGGCGGATGTAGAGGGAGGTGTCCTTCTCCTTGGGCACCCAGTCCTTTTCCAGCTTTACCAGCTCGGTGATGCCGGCCAGGGCCAGCTCGGCAGGAATCTGGGGCAGACACATACGCTCAGCGGAGTTGTTCATCCGCTCGATGTTGCAGTCGGGGCGAAAAAGCTGAATGGTTCCCTCGGCAGTGCGGTATGCCTTCAATCCCTCGAAAATCTCCTCAGCATAGTGGAGCACTTTGGCCGCCGGGTCAATGGGCAAGGGGCCGTAGGGGACAATGCGGGGGTCATGCCAACCCTGCCCCTGGTCGTAGTCCACGATAAACATGTGGTCGGTCATGTTCTTACCAAACACCAGGGTGGAGGAATCAGGCTTTTCCTTCAGCACGGCGGCGCGGGTAATTTTAATTTCTTGCATTTCGGTTGCCTCCTAATTTCCTTGTTCGGGCTTACATTCCACACAAAAAGGTACGGCGGCGTCCGGACGCGGGGGACATCCTGTCTCCCCTCCTGGCTCCCGATTTTTGTCCCGGGCCGTGCGGAATACGGCCTTTTCTCACTTATTATAGCAGTCTTTTTTCCCCCGCGCAACAGCCCTCCCCCCTTTCCTTAAGAAATTTTGGCTTCTGCCTCCCCCGGCCTTTCCTATTGTCTTTTCCTGCGGGATTTGATATAATAAAATGCCTTTGGTTTATTCATAGGCTCAAAATTTTTGCAAAATGCAGGAAAGGGGGACGTACCGTTGAACCGGAAGATCGCCCAATTATTCCAATCCAGCTTCCAGCTCTACTTCGTCTGCCTGATTCTATTTGCCCTGGTCTCTGCTGTTTTCTCTCTGCCTCTGGCCGGGGCCGAGCTGGCGGTAGTAGCCTGCCTGGGCTTTTATAGCCGCGCAAGCAACCGCCGCCGCCGCCGGGAGATCTCTAAGTTTTTAGAGAATGTCACCGGTACGGTGGATACCGCCACTCGGGACACCATGACCAACTCCCCCATCCCCATGATTATCTTCCGCCCGGAGAGTGACGATATCATCTGGACCAACGACCGCTTTCTCCAACTCACCGGCCAGCGGGAGCACTTGTTTGACGCCAAACTGTCCTCCCTCATCCCCAATTTCGACACCCGATGGCTCATGGAGGGGAAGAGTGCCTGTCCCAGCGAGGTCTCCTACGCCGATAGGCGCTTCCTGGTCTTTGGACACCTGGTGCGCACCAGCGGGCGCAGCGGGGGATTTTTGGCCACTGTGTACTGGGTGGATGTAACAGAGTTCTGTCTCATTCGGGACCAGTTCCGGGCAACCCGCCCGGTAGCAGCCGTGCTGCTGGTGGACAACTACGATGAGCTGATGAAAAATCTCACCGAGAATGAGCGTTCCGCCCTGGTTTCGGAGATCGACTCCCGGCTGGATGCCTGGGTAGCCCACACCGGCGGCCTGCTGCGCAGGCTACAGCGGGAGCGGTACCTGTTTATCTTTGAAGAACAGTACCTGCCCCAGTTTGTGGAGAAAAAGTTTGACATTCTGGATACCGTTCACCAGGTAGTCAACCCCAGCGGCATCAATGCCTCCCTGTCCATCGGCGTGGGGAAAGACGGAGAGAGCTATCAGGAGCTTTTACAGTTTGCCAACCTTTCCATCGATATGGCCCTGTCCCGGGGAGGAGATCAGGCGGTTATCCGCAACAAGTTTACTTTTGAATTTTACGGCGGCCGCTCCAAGGAGACTGAGAAACGCACCAAGGTGAAAAGTCGTGTTATGGCCAACGCCCTCTCTTCCCTCATCTCCGACTCTTCTCAGGTGTTTATTATGGGACATCGGTTCCCTGACAATGACTGTATTGGCGCTGCCGCCGGTGTGTTTGCCCTATGCCGAAAAAACAGCGTCCCTGTCCATATTATCCGGGAGGGAGGCTCTCCTCCCGCTCAGGAGCTGATTGACAAGCTCTCTCAACTGCCTGAGTACCTGGACTGCTTCCTCTCCCCTCAGGAAGCCTTGCTCCTGGCCGATACCCGCTCCCTGGCAGTGGTTGTGGACACCAACCGCCCCGAACAGGTACAGGCCGAGGAACTCCTGGAATCCTGCAACCGGGTGGCGGTCATTGACCACCACCGTCGGGCGGCCACCTATATCGAAGGGGCGGCCCTCAACTACCACGAACCCTACGCTTCCTCCGCCTCTGAGCTGGTTACAGAACTTCTGCAATATGTCATGGAACCAAACCAGCTGCTGCGCACCGAGGCGGAAGCTCTGCTGGCCGGCATCGTGCTGGATACCAAGAACTTCACCATGCGCACCGGCGGACGTACCTTTGAGGCTGCCGCCTTCCTGCGCCGCTCCGGCGCCGACACCGGGGAGGTGAAAAAGCTCTACCAGAACGACCTGGCCGGCACCATTGCCAAGTACTCCATTATTCAAAATGCCAGGCTCTACCGGGAGCACATTGCCATCGCTGTGGCTGCCAAACCTGTGGGCCGCATTATTGCCGCCCAGGCCGCAGATGAGCTTCTCAACATCATCGGCATTGATACCTCTTTCGTCCTCACCCTGGACGGAGAGCGGGTGGTTATCTCTGCCCGCTCCATGGGGGACACCAACGTGCAGGTTATCCTGGAACAGCTGGGGGGCGGTGGGAATGCCGCCGCCGCCGGAGGCCAGGTGTCCGGAAAGAGCCTGGACGAGGTGGCTGTGGAACTGGCCCGGGCCATTGACCGGTACCTGGATTCTTAAGGAACAGGGTATCTTTTTAGAACATTTTGTCATATTTTCATTGAAGTATACCAATTGTATTGGGAGGAATTGAGCTATGAAAGTAATTTTACAGCAGGATGTACGGGGGCAGGGCAAGAAGGGCCAGCTGGTGGATGTGTCCGATGGCTACGCCCGCAATTTCCTGCTTCCCAAGAAGCTGGCAGTCATTGCCACTGCCGAAAACCTGAACACCATGAAGCAGCAGGAGAAAGCCCGCAAGGCCCAGGAAGCCGCTGAGAAAGCAGAAGCGGAGGCCACGGCCAAAAAGCTGGAGGGACTGATGGTGAAAATCCCGGCCAAAGCAGGGGAGGGCGGCCGGCTGTTCGGCGCCGTCACCGCCAAGGAGGTGTCCGAGGCCCTTGCCGCCCAGCACGGGGTCAATATTCCCAAGGCCCGGCTGGTGCTGGAGGAGCCCATCAAGTCCTGCGGCGGCTATCAGATCAAAGCCAAGCTTGGCTATGAGGTGACAGGCACCGTCAACGTCATTGTGACCGAAGCCTGACTTCCGCCCGGTGCGGTGGCCTCAGGCTGTCCGTATCTGTGCATTTTATCCTGTGAAGGGCGGTGATTTCATGGCATTAGAAGAGGAGGAACTGCTGCTGAAACAGCTGCCTCACAGTGCCGAGGCGGAGCAGGCGGTACTGGGCTCCATGCTCATTGATCCCCGATGTATTCCCGAGGTCATTGATAAGCTGCGTCCGGATGACTTCTACCTGCGGCAGAACCGGGAGATCTATGAGACCATCTACTCCATGTTCAACTACTCTCTCACCATCGATCCGGTGACGGTGCTGGAGAACATGAAGCAAAATGGCTACTATCAGGAGAACCAGTCCCGGGGCTATATGCTCCAGCTTATGGACACCACCCCCACTGCCGCCAACGTCAAAGAGTACATCGACATTCTCAAAGACAAGACCTTGCTGCGCCGGGTGGCGGAGACGGCGGGAGATCTCACCGCCATGATCCAGCAGGGCACCGACACCGGCCAGGACATCCTGGAGGCGGCGGAGCAGCGAATCTACGCCATCCGCCAGGGCAGGGCTGCCCGGGGACTGACCCCTATCTCTGACGTACTGATCGACGTATATGACCGGCTGAGTGAACTGGCCGCCAGCGACCGGGCCATTCCCGGCATGTCCACCGGACTGCGTGACTTGGACAGGGCTATCTCCGGGCTGAACAAGTCCGACCTTATCCTGCTGGCTGCCCGCCCCGGTATGGGCAAGACCTCCATGGCGCTCAACATCTTGTTGGAAGCCGGGAAAAAATCGGGCAAACAGGTGGCCTTTTTCTCCCTGGAGATGAGCCGGGAACAGTTGGCTTTGCGTCTTATCTCAGGCGAGTGTTTTGTGGACAACAAGAAGCTGGTCACCGGAAAGCTCACCGAGGAAGATTGGGAGAAAGTGGCCGTGGCCGCCGACTCCCTCAACCGCTCTAAAATTCTCATTGATGACGACTCCACCGTCACTGTGGCTGATATTAACGCCAAGTGCCGCCGGGTGGATAACTTGGGTCTGGTGATTATCGATTACCTGCAGCTGATGCAGTCGGCGGGGGGTAAGACCCGCTCCGGTGACAATCGTCAGCAAATTGTTTCGGATATCTCTCGTTCTTTGAAAATTATGGCCAAGGAGCTTAATGTTCCTGTGCTGTGCCTCAGCCAGCTCTCCCGGGCCAACGAGTCCCGTCAGGATAAGCGCCCCATGCTCTCTGACCTGCGTGAGTCCGGCGCCATCGAGCAGGACGCGGATATCGTGTTATTTCTCTACCGAGAGGGATATTATAACAGAGATACGGAAAACCCCAACCTGGCTGAGTGCATTGTGGCGAAAAACCGCCACGGCGAAACCCGAACGGTGGAGCTGCAGTGGCTGCCCGATTTCACCACCTTCAGCGATATTGAGTGGCAACATGAGGAATTCTGATGTCACCCGCCCCCCGGGGTTGGGCGGCACAGTGGGAAGGGAGGCTCTCCATGCTGGAGAGTATGGTCAAGCTTATCCGGGAGCAGAGGCTGCTCTCCCCCGGCAGCACGGTGCTGTGCGCCGTGTCCGGCGGAGCGGATTCCGTCTGCCTGCTCCACGCCCTTTACCATCTGCGGCCCAAGCTGGGCTTTTCCCTGGCCGCCGCCCACTATAACCACCATTTGCGGGGAGAGGAATCAGAGGGAGACGCTTTGTTTGTGGAGCAGCTGGTGTCCCTGTGTTTTGGGGAGGATCCTCAGCCGGACGGAAGCCGGCTGCCTGCCGTTCCCCTGTTTTCCGGCGGGGGGGACGTAGCAACTCAGGCCGCCTTGCGGGGTGCCGGTCTGGAGGAGACCGCCAGGGAGATGCGCTATGCTTTCCTGCGGCAAGCCGCCCGGCAGGCCGGGGCCACCCTTATTGCCACGGCCCACAACGCCGACGACAACGTAGAAACTGTTCTGCTCCACCTGGCCCGGGGCTCCGGTCTGCGAGGACTGTGCGGTATCCCTTTAGCCCGAGACGGGCTCGTCCGTCCCCTGCTGTCCACCCCCCGCAAGGAAATTGAAGACTATCTCAATTACTATGGCCTGCCCTGGCGGGAAGACCGCACCAACGCTGATGACGCTTACGCCCGCAACCGCATCCGCCATCAAGTCACCCCCGTATTGGAACAGCTGTACCCCGGCTTTTCCACCCGCCTGTTTCCCTGTACTCTGCGGCTGCGAGGGGATGAGGAGTGTCTCTCCCAACAGGCCAGCCTGCTGGCCCGCCAAGCTCAGGTGGAAGAGAATACCCTTTCCCTCCCTGCCCACCTTCTGGCCCATGCGCCTCTCCCCACAGCGGTTCGGGCTGTGCGGCAGCTGATAGGACTGCTCAACGGGGGAGAACAGAACTGTGCGGCTTCCCATTTGGAAGGTGTTGTGCGGCTGTGCGCTGGAGAAGATCCCTCCGCCCAAATGAGCCTGCCCTACGGCCTTACTGCCCGGCGGGAGTATGACCGGCTGGTGCTGACCCGAGAGGAACAACAGCCCGCCCACCTTCCCTCCACCCCTCTGGCCATGCCGGGGGAGACATTGGCAGGACCCTGGCGGGTGTCCTGTGTCCCCGCAGTCTACGATGGCCAGTCCCAGCGCCCCTTTGATTTCTGGCTTTCTGCGGCTCATCTGGGCACAGTCACCCTGCGCTCCCGGGCCTCTGGCGACAAGCTGCGATTGGCCGGACGGCGGGAGAAATCCCTGAAGAAATGGTATATTGATGAAAAAATCCCCCGCGCTCGTCGCAATTTGCTGCCCGTACTGGACTGGGGCGGAGCAGTGGCTGCAGCAGCGGGGCTGGGCCCCCACCAGGCTCTTCTTCCCCAATTGGGGCAGGCCGCCTGGCACATTGTTCTCACCCCTCTGGTTTTTAGAGAAGAAGACGCCCAAAAAGAAACGCCATCCGGAAAGGAAGAAAACCCATGCTAGAGAAAGATATCCAGGAAGTTTTATTTACCCCCGAACAGCTCAACGCCCGGGTACAGGAGATCGCCCGGGAGATTGAACGGGACTACGCAGGCCAGGAAATTATGCTTATCAGCGTCCTTCGGGGTTCTTTTATTTTCATGGCCGACCTGTGCCGGGCCATTGATCTGCCCTGCACCTTAGATTTCATGGCTGTCTCCTCCTATGGCAAAGGGACTTCCTCCAGTGGACAGGTGCAGATTACCAAGGACCTATCCGAGGATATCTCCGGGCGGCATATCATCGTGGTGGAGGATATCCTGGACAGCGGCACCACCCTGAGCTATCTGCTGAAAATCCTGGAACATCGCCACCCCGCCTCTATCCGGCTGTGCACCTTGCTGGACAAACCGGAACGGCGGGTCAAGCCGGTGAAGCTGCACTACTGCGGTTTCACCATCCCCGACGCTTTTGTGGTGGGCTATGGTCTGGATTATTCTGAGCGCTATCGCAACCTGCCCTATATCGGCATTTTGAAGCCTGCGGTCTACGGCGGCTGAGCCGGCGGCCTGAACCGTGAGTGATTGGCGGTTCCATTTCGCAACCTTTTGCCGCCGGAAAGGACGGAATTTCCATGAGAAGATTCAGCCCCCGGGACCTGAGCCTCTATTTGCTGGTGGTATTGCTGATGCTTTTTGTCATCTCCAACCTGCAGCAGATGAATCGGTCAGATGGCCCCACATACAGTGATATCCGCGCCCTGTTTGTCCAGGAGAAGGTATCCTATTTCCAGCTGGAGGACAACACCCTTACCCTCACGCTGCGGGAAGGGGAGGGCACCTCCACCCTCACCTACCAGGTGGCCAGGCCTGATTGGCTCTACCAGGATCTGCACCAACTGTGGCAGGAACAGATGGAAGCGGGTCTACTCAGTTACGACCTGGTTCCCGGAGTGGAGGACTCCTGGTGGTATGGATACCTGCCCTATTTAGGCACGCTCCTGCTGGTGGGCTTTTTTATGTTCCTGCTCTATCGCCAGCGCTCCGCCATGGGCGGAGGTGGGGGAGCACCAGGTGCCTCCCGCTTTGGACACGCCCGCACCCGCACCCTGGCCGACCAAGGGAAACGGGTCACCTTTGAGGATGTGGCTGGAGCGCAGGAAGAAAAAGAGGAACTGCAGGAGATTGTGGAGTTTCTCCGGGACCCTCAGAAATTTACTGCTTTAGGGGCCCATATCCCTAAGGGAGTCTTACTGGTAGGCCCTCCGGGCACTGGCAAGACGCTGATTGCCAAGGCTGTGGCCGGGGAGGCCGGGGTTCACTTTCTGTCCATCTCCGGCTCTGACTTTGTGGAGTTGTACGTAGGTGTAGGCGCTTCTCGGGTTCGGGACCTCTTTGACCAGGCCAAAAAAGACGCCCCCGCTATTGTCTTTATTGATGAAATTGACGCTGTGGGCCGCCAGCGGGGCGCCGGCCTGGGGGGCGGGCACGACGAGCGAGAGCAGACTCTTAACCAACTGCTGGTAGAGATGGATGGCTTTGGCTCCAATGAGGGGGTCATCGTTCTGGCTGCCACCAACCGCCAGGATATTCTGGATCCTGCCCTCTTACGTCCGGGCCGTTTTGACCGGCAGATCTACGTGGGTCTGCCCGATATTAAGGGGCGGGAAGAAATTCTTAAGGTCCACGCCAGGAAAAAACCCCTGGCCGAGGACGTCTCCCTCCAGGAAATTGCCCGGGCCACCGCCGGATTTACCGGCGCCGACCTGGAAAACCTGCTCAACGAGGCCTCCTTACTGGCAGCCAGAGAGGATAAGCGGTTTGTTGATATGGAGGATCTGCACCAGGCCATGATGAAGGTCATTGCCGGGCCGGAGAAAAAGAGCAGGGTGGTCACTGAGCGGGCCAAAAAGCTTACTGCCTACCATGAGGCGGGCCACGCCATAGTCATTCATGAACTGCCCTCTCAGGATCCCGTACATCAAATTACCATCATTCCCCGCGGCCCTGCCGGCGGAATGACCATCTCCCTGCCCAGCGAGGACAAGAGCTACTTGTCCCGGCAGGAGTTGGAGGAACGTATTGCCGTATGTCTGGGCGGCCGGGTGGCGGAACAGCTGGTTCTTGGGGACATCTCCACCGGAGCGTCCAGCGATATTCAAAAGGCCTCCCAAATTGCCCGCGACATGGTCACCAAGTACGGCATGAGCGAAAAGCTGGGGGCCATTACTTACGGCAGCCAGAGCAATGAAATCTTTATTGGCCGTTCCATGGCCCAGACCCGTACCTACTCCGAGGAGGTGGCCGGTCAGATTGACCAGGAGGTCAAGGCTATTGTGGATAGCGCCTACCATCGTTGTGAGGAAATTTTAGGGCGCTGCCGCCGGGAACTGGAACTTACTGCCCGCTATCTGCTGGACCACGAGACCATGGATAGCCAGACTTTTTCTAAGGTTTTTCAGCAACCTCAGGGGGAAGAATTTGCTCCATATGTCCTACAGGAATAGGGACTTAGCATCAAGAGGAAGGGTCTTTCTGCCCTTCCTCTTTTTTCTGTATCCCCCAGGCAAGAAGGACAACCTCCTTGCTATCTCCTCCTGCCCGGCGGGATACATTTATTCCCTTCCTCCTGCCATCCTCTGTGCCCGGGGCACTTAAACCAGACCATTTTTCCTGTTTAATCTTACCGGATATGACTTGGGAGGAGAAATCCTCTTCCCTTTTTTCTTGTTCTCCCCTATAATAGGGACAGGCACTCAGAATCAGCCTCCCGTCCCCCCTGGAATGTCTCCGGACAGTGTCCAGGCAAACTCTTTCGTATACGGGGTATCTGAGATGGACTATAACCAGGAATTTCTAAACAATTACCGCTCCACCGTTCTGGACACCGTCTCGCTCCCTCCCTGCCTGGAGGCCCAGTATACCCTGCTGGCCTGCTGAAGGAGGGGGAGCGCAGCGTATACCTTCTGCGGGACCAGGCCGGTTGACAGGCTGTGCTGAAAACCCAGCCGACTGGACGAGACGACTGCCTGAAGGCAGAATATGATCTGCTGCGTCGACTAGACCACCCTCAAATTCCCCGGCGGCTGGCCTATCTGGAGTGGGAGGGACAAGAGTACCTGGTACGGGAGTATGTGCAAGGAGTAAGTCTATACCAGCGGCCCCCTTTCCCCATCCCAGGCCAAGGCTTCCGCCGCATCAGTCTGCCAAGTGCTTGAGTATCTCCACAGCCAGAGGCCCCCGGTCATCCATCGGGATATTAAGCCCCAAAATGTTATCTTGGACAGTACCGGGCGCTGCCACCTGGTTGATTTGGGCGCTGCACGGCCTTTGACCCCAAAAACCGCTATCCCTCTTGCCGGGCCCTGCTGCGCGCTTTGAATCGTCGGTGGATCCATATTGCCGCCGGCATGAGGTAGAGCAAATCATTCTGTGCGGAACGGTTTTCCCCGATTCTCTCCAGGCGCACCAGGTCCTGTCTGAAAACGCCCACCACCTCTACTCTACCCAGACGCAACATGGAGACGTGGGAAACTCAGATTTGGAGCTGCTGGCTCCGTGTACCAACCTGCGTATCCCGGTCTTGGACTATCAGCAGATCTCCTATCTCTCCCCCCCTCCTCCCTACCCCTGGAGTATCTCAGCCTGACAGGCAATTCAGTTTCGGATTTAACTCCTCTGGCCCAGTGCCAAGCTCTGCGGCTTCTGTATCTGGGGGAAAACCCCGTGCGCTCCGGCACCGTCCTGTCTCAACTGCCCAATCTGCGCAAGCTCATCACCGGGGAGGAAATACCCAGTAGGGCGGCAGACACTCTGACGGGTCTGCACGGTTTGGTGGAGCTACGGCTATACTCCACATCCGGCATCAACTTACTGAGTTTTTCCGTTTTTCAAAATTTGCGTCACCTGGATCTCTACGGCTGTACTGTCTCCCATATGGAGGCACTAGCCCAGCTGCCTGCTCTGCAGTATATCAATCTGGGGGAGACCGGACTTAACGCGCGCGCTCCCTTCTCCTCTTTCCCTGCGCTGACCGAGCTGGATCTCCGGAATAATTCCCTGTCTGACCTCTCCTGCTTGCTGCGCTGTCCTTATCTGGAACTGGTCATCCTCAGCGAAAGCCGGTAGGACCAGGCTACAGGGCAGCTGAGAGGGGCGGCGTTTCAAGTGGAATTCTGGTAACTGGAGTCCAAGCTGTTTCCATGATTTTCCTTTCACCTTATATTCCAGACAAAAGGGGATATACTGTGCCCCAGACTTGGCCCGTTTCCTCTTTTATCTCCAATTCCGCCCCACTGCTTCGCTGCCGGCCTGACGGCAGCTTACAGCATATCCGGCACTCACTAAAAAGAGAACAGGAGCGTACCCAATGCCCAGAAAAAAGTCTGAAGTTAGCAAAGCTCAGGTCGCCGCAGCGGTCTCTGAGCTGATGGACAGCTATAACTACTGCGAAATTACAGTGGACATGATAGCCAAAAAAGTGGGTGTCTCCAAACGCACCCTCTATGCCTACTACCCTTCAAAAGACGCTCTTGTAGCCTGCCTTTTTGAAAACCTTATTAAGGAGCTATATGATGAGATTTTGAAGGTTGAAAAAAGCGAGTCCCAAAATGAGGCCGCAGTTTGTGAGATCTTTTGTATCCTTAACGACTATACCTTGAGGAATATCCGGTACTTTAAACTCTATTGGATTTTGGCCAGTGAAGATCTGGGCTTCTGCGTGCCGCGGGAAATTGCCGAACATATCGCCGTATGGAACAGCGCCATTTGCCAGCTTGTGATACGCATCCTGAAGCAGAAGGTTTCCCGCGGTTTTTTTGCCCAAGTGGACCCCGACCTAATTGCCCAGGGGATTTCCGCCGCCAATAAGGGTGTTATTATGCAGAGCACCCGGAATACCACCCTGGTGGGATTTGATATGCCCAAATCCAGCGCTCTGCAGGACTTTATGTGCCAACTGTTCCGCTCAAGCGGAGCACTCCAGTCTTGAATAAGTCTTTGTTCCCTTCTGCGCGGGCCGCCTCACAGAACTGTGAGACGGCCCGCATTTTTATTTACAATCTACACATATACTGAAATAAGTAAACTTTAAGTAAATTTATAGTCTATAAGCATATTTTATTTCTTTATTCCCCTTTTCTTTTTTGCTCTTTATTTTAGTTATATTTTATTAATAATATTTTTATAATGAGTATTTTTTGTTTTTATTTGCAATAAATATACTTATTTTTTATGCGCGTTAACAATTGACGCGTTTTTTATAAAAGTATACTATTAGTTTATTAATTGAGCATTGTTTGTTTGACATGATACACGTTGCCCTATCATGAAAGGAGGCTGCTGCGCATTGGATACCCCGAAAACACTATTTGAGAAATTATTTTCTTCCCACGTTATACAGGATTTAGGAGATAACAACTACCTGATGCTGGTGGACCGCTGTCTCCTCCACGAACTGGGAGGAGAGCCCATCTTTGAACAAATGAACCGTGAAACTCTCACCCCCTTTTCCCGGGACTTCATTTTCGCCGTTACAGACCATACGGTATCCGCCCAGCCGGGCCGAACCGCTGACACCACCACAGTTGGTCAGCGTTTTCTTCCCAAACTGGTAGATGGCTGCCGTAAATACTCCATTCCTCTTTTCGGCCTTGAGCATCCGGACTTAGGCATTGTCCATGTCATCGCTCCTCAGCAGGGCATTGTTCAGCCGGGAATGACCTGCGTGTGTGGCGACAGTCACACCTGTACCAACGGAGCGATGGCCGCCCTGGCATGGGGGGCTGGCTCCAGCGTCATCGCCCATGTCATTGCCACCCATTCCGTCATCGTCCAAAAACCCAAGACTATGCGGGTCAATATTACCGGCAGCGTTCCCCCTGACGTCTGCGCCATGGACATCGTGCTGCATATCATCTCCACCCTGGGCACTGCGTACGGTGTGGGCTACGCTATCGAGTGGGCGGGCAGCGTTATCGATGACATGAGCATGGAGGACCGCTTTACCGTCTGCAACCTGACAGTGGAATTTGGTTCGGAATACGGCATTATGGCGGCAGACCAAAAGACTATGGATTACTTCCTGTCCACCCCCGGCGCACCCACAGGGCAGGAAAAGGCCGCATTTCTTGACTATTGTCAGAATCTGCACTCTGACCCAGGGGCTCAGTTTGATAAAGAAGTCACCATTGATATCAGCAGCATAACTCCTCAAATCAGTTGGGGGACAACTCCATCCTACTCCACCTCCGTACACGGGAGCGTACCCCTGTCCTATGAACAGGCCATTCCTGCAGATCAGAGCCGTTTTGAAACTTCTCTGGTCTACATGGGCCTCCAGCCCGGCGAAAAGCTGGAAGGTCTAAAAGTGGATAAAGTCTTTATCGGCTCCTGCACCAACGGCCGAATTGAAAATCTGCGCCAGGCAGCCAAGGTAGCCGCGGGCCGGAAGGTCGCCCCCTGGGTGGAGGCCTGGGTGGTGCCCGGTTCCCAAAAGGTGCGGCGCCAGGCAGAGGAGGAAGGGCTGGCGGATATTTTCCGCAGTGCCGGTTTTGTCTGGGGCGAACCCTGCTGCGCTTACTGCTCAGGGGCAAACGGAGTCATTTTTTCCCCTCAGGAGCGGTGTGTGTCCACGACCAACCGCAACTTTATGCACCGCCAGGGACCGGGTGCAAGGACACATCTGGCCTCCCCAGCAACCGCTGCAGCCTGCGCAGTCTCCGGCCATATCACCTGCGCCCCTCAGTTGTCTTAAGGAGGTGTCTGACATGAAAAAATTTACGGTAGTAACCAGCTTTGCACCGGTGTGGCTTCAACCAAATGTAGACACCGACACCATCGCCCCCATGAAGCGTCTGGTGGCCGATTACTCCCTTCCGGACTACACTTTTGAGCCTTTTCGCTTTCTCAACGGCGACGGAGACAGCGGGCAGCTCAATCCTCAGTTTCCTTTAAACCAGAAAAAGTTTTCCGGGGCTGAAATTTTTATTGTGGGTGAAAATTTCGGCTGCGGGAGTTCCCGGGAACCCGCCGCCATTGGGATTGCCCAAATGGGAATCCGCTGCTTAATCGGCACCAGCTTCGGGGGAATTTTTGAAAAAAACTGCTTTCAGCAGGGGATTTTGCCCATTCGTCTGAATAAAGACACCCTGCTGACCATCGCAGCCCAAAATCAAGACGGAGCGTACACCGTAGACCTGACCCAAAATCACATCATCTGCCCGGACGGAAGTTCCTGGGACTTTCATGTAGACGCCGTCCAGCGGGAAAGGCTTTTGGAGGGAATCTCCGACATTGAATACACCATGAAGCGATACCGCCACATCCTGTCCTATATTCAGACCGACAAAGCCCGCAGACCCTGGATTTATGACACGGCCTGTCTGGAGCGCTCCTTCGGGGGGCCACTCAGGTAACAACAGATTTCAAAAACTAAAATTGGAGGGATATGTTATGTCACCAGCACTGAGTGTAAGCATTGTCGCTATCTTTCTGGCAATTCTCCTGGGTTGGAAAACTAAGATTAACACTGGCTTCTTCGGGATCGCCTTCGCCTACCTCATTGGGACATTCTTTTTAGATATGCGGCCAAAAGACGTGTATGCCCTCTTTAATACCAACTTGTTTTTCATTCTTCTGTGCGTCACCTTCTTTTACAACTTTGCTGTTGAAAACGGAGCTCTGGAGAAGACGGCTTTAAACGTCCTCTACATATTTAAAAACCAGGCCAGCTTCCTACCCTACATTCTCTTCTTTGCCGCCACCCTCTGCTCCCTTATGGGAGCGGGATTCTTCGGAGTCATGGCTATGCTCACCCCCATTACCATCATCATGTGCAACCAATGTCACATGGATCCGCTGCTGGGCTGTATTTCCATTTTTTATGGTTCCCTGGCCGGGGGTAACCTCTTCACCTGCTCCACCGGTGCGGTCATCGTGGGTTTAATCCAAAACGCCGGGTATACAGAGGAGGCAATCTCCTACTCACTGTTTGGATTTTTTGGCTTTATTCTTGTGGGACTGATTGCCATTACCATCTATTATTTTCTATTCAAAGGCTATAAGGTGAAGGCCACCAACCTCCACTTTGAAAAGCCCGAGCCCTATACCCATCAGCAGAAGCTGACTCTCTGCCTGATTGCCACCCTCTTTGCCCTGATGCTCATTCCCTATGTGTTGTCCTACGTCATCACAGACTCCGTCGCCCTGAGCAAGCTGCAGGGGTATCTGGACGTAGGCGGTGTCTCCCTCATTTTGGCCATTGTATGTATTCTCTGCAAGCTGGGGGACGAGAAAAAGGCCTTCGCCAACATTCCCTGGAAAACCATTATTATGCTGTGCGGCATGGGGATGCTTATCTCTGTGGCCACCGAGGCCGGCATCACTGACGTTCTGGCTGAGACCATCTCCGGCAGCAACCACGTGCTTATCCCCATGATCTGCTCCCTGTGCGCCTCTATCATGTCTCTCTTCTCCAGCAGCACCGGTGTGGTGATGCCTACCCTTTTCCCCATCGTTCCCACCATTGCCGAGGCTGTGGGTATCTTCCCCCCCATTTTGTTCACCGTCATTAACTGCGGCAGCGGCAGCGCAGGCATTTTTCCCTTCTCCTCCGGGGGCAGCCTAATTCTGGCCTCCGCCCCGGATGAGGACCTTAAACAATCTCTCTACCCCCGCCTGATGAAATGTGCCGTTATCAATATTCTGATCTCCATCGTCCTGGTGGGCCTTGTTGCCCTCTTCGTATAACCTGACCCGTGTCCAATATTGTATTGAAAGGAGCTATTAACATATGGTAAGTAAAGGCAAATTACTGCGGGAAATATTTAAAAGTCAAAAAATTGTCCGCGCCCCCGGCGCTTACGACGCCCTGTCTGCTCTTCTCATTGAACAGGCGGGCTTTCCCGTGGCCTACATGTCCGGCGGCTGCGTCACTCACAGCCTAATCGGAAAACCCGACATCGGGTACCTGACACAGACCGAGATGGTTGATGCAGTCCGCCATATCTCCGGCGCCATCAACATCCCCTTGGTAGCCGATGGGGACAACGGCTATGGCGGACCGCTGCAGGTCATCCGCACGGTGGAAAGCTATATCCAGGCCGGCGCCGCAGCCATCCAGCTGGAGGATCAGGTAATGCCAAAGCGCTGCGGCTTTATGAAGGGAAAAGAGCTGATTTCCAAAGCGGATGCCGTGGCCAAAATTCGGGCCGCCGCCTATGCCCGGGACAAGGATGACCCCGATTTTGTTATCATTGCCAGAACAGACGCAGTCGCCGTCTATGGTATCGAGGAGGCAATTGATCGGGCCAACGCCTTTTATGAGGCCGGAGCGGACATGGTTTACATTGAAGCTCCCACTTCCAAGGAGATGATGGCCCGCATTACCAGCGAGGTTAAGTGCCCCTGGCTGATGTCCATTTTTGTGGAGGGGGGAGTTACACCTCCCCTGTCCAATCAGGAGCTGGCTGAGTTGGGATTCAAGTTTGTCATTCATCCTGCCTCCTTGTTTATGCGTGTCTCTACAGCTATGCAGGAGCTTCTTAAGACATTGAGGGAAGAGGAATCCACCCAAAAGCACTGGGGAGAAATGCTGAATTTTACCACAGGAAATGAAATCCTTCACCTGGAAGAAATCCGCGCGTTGGAAAAATCTTTTTCTCAGTAAACTTTAGTATACAAACAACAGACAGGGACTATCCTAATTCAGCCCCCGTCTCAACGCCTCTCTTTCCCCAGGGGGGCTCAAAAAGTTTTTCCTGATTTTCCCTTGATTTTTTTCTATAAATGTTCATAATAAGAATTAGAATTATTCTATTTTGGGCTGTTGTATAATGATGACAAAATATTCCAAAGAAATTTTAAGACTGGTAGAGACTTCCCGCAGCCATATGACGGCGGAACAGATATTTGAGGCCCTTCGACGGATCTGTCCAAGGGTTGCGTTAGCCACGGTATATAACAATCTCAACCGACTTTGGGAAGCCGGCCGCATCCGCAAAATATCAGTAGAGGGCATGCCCGACCGATATGACTGCACCCGGCGGCACGATCACCTGGTATGCAAGGAGTGCGGTAAATTAGTGGATGTCAATTTAGATGATCTGACGCAGCTGCTGGAACAAAAGGTGGGAATGCCAATTTTGTCCTACGACCTGAAGCTTGTATACCTGTGCCAGGAGTGTCAGAGCAAACGGCAGGCTGAAGCCTTAACAGAGCCTTGACTTTCAGCTCTCTGCCTTTATTTCTTATGTGTAGCCCCACAAGGGGTACCAAGATATCATGATACATACAAACAGCCGGAAAGGAGGACTGAATGTGAGCAAATGGGTATGCAGCATTTGCGGATATGTCTATGACGAGGAGAAGGAGGGCACCCCATTTCAATCGTTACCTGACAGCTGGGTCTGCCCGCTGTGCGGTGCCGACAAGAGCGCCTTTTCCCAGGCGGCACAAAAGCCCGCCAAGCCTGCGGCAGCCGTCATTCCAAAAGATGAGATGAAGCAGTTGTCAGCCGGTGAGCTGTCGGCGGTATGTTCCAATCTTGCCCGGGGCTGCGAAAAACAGTATCAGGATCGGGAGGCGGCCCTATTCCGGGAGTTGGCCGACTTTTTCGCTGCCTCCGCTCCCCCTGTCCCTGACGGCAGCCTGGAGCAGCTGATTGAACTAATCCAGCAGGATCTGCGCCAGGGGTACCCCACACTGCGCTCCGCCGCAGAGATGGATTTCGACCGGGGTACGCTGCGCATCTGTGCCTGGGGTGAAAAGGTGACTCGTATCCTGGATTCCCTGCTCAGCCGCTATCGCAGAGAAGGAGAGGCCTTCCTGAAGGATACCCAGGTGTGGGTGTGCACCGTCTGCGGCTTTGTCTATGTGGGAGACGCCCCTCCACAGCTCTGCCCGGTGTGCAAAGTCCCCGCATGGAAATTTGAACAAGTGGAAGGGAGGCATTGAGCAATGAAACGCCTTGCTGTACGAAATTTGCGCTTGTGTACCAAGGACTGCCTCTGTCTGTACGTTTGTCCCACAGGGGCTACCGACACAGAGAACAGTATAATTGACACCCAAAAATGTATTGGCTGCGGCGTGTGTGCCGATGCCTGTCCCAGTGGAGCTATCTCCATGATACCCACCCAGTATCCTCCTCAGCAAAAGAAAGGGGACACCGTGGTGGCGTCTGCCAACAACCTGGCGGGAAGCAAGGCTTCTCAGGAGCGTATGGCCCACCAGCTGGCGGAGCAGACAGAGGCCCCCGGACTCTCCCGTCTGCTGAGCGCCGTTCAAAAATCAGTGCGGCTGGTCAATGAGGATCTGCTCCGGGAGGCCGGTTATATGCTTCCCCAGAGTGCCAATGCCCACCAGCTGCTGCGAAGCTGGGTGGACAATCCCCCCTCCCCTGATTTCCCCGTGGAGGCGGCAAAGGAGCTGCTGGAACGTATTCCCTGCAACGAGCCTGAACTGAAAGGAGACGGAAAAGCTATGGCCAAATGGAGATGCAAAGTCTGCGGATACATTTATGAGGGAGAAACTTTGCCGGAAGGATTCACTTGCCCGGTGTGCAAACAGCCTGCCTCTTCCTTTGAAAAAATAGAACCCGCTCCGGAAAAGAAGGACAACCCATATGCCGGGACCCAGACGGAAAAGAACCTGCAGGCCGCCTTCGCTGGAGAATCCCAGGCACGGAATAAATATACCTACTTCTCTTCCATCGCCCAAAGAGAGGGGTATGAACAGATTGCGGCCCTGTTCTTGAAGACGGCGGAAAATGAGAAGGCCCACGCAAAGATGTGGTTTGAGGAACTCAACGGTATTGGAAATACGGCAGAAAACCTGCTCCATGCCGCCCAGGGTGAAAACTACGAATGGACCGATATGTATGACGGCTTTGCCAAAACGGCCGAGGAGGAAGGTTTCCCCCAGCTGGCGGCCAAGTTCCGGCTGGTTGCCGCCATTGAAAAGCGCCATGAGGAGCGCTACCGCGCGCTTCTTCGGAATGTGGAGACCGCACAAGTATTTGAAAAGAGCGAGGTCAAGGTGTGGGAGTGCCGCAACTGCGGGCACATTGTAGTGGGCACCTCTGCCCCCCAGGTCTGCCCTACCTGCCAGTATGCTCAGAGCTTCTTTGAGATTACCTGCGATAATTATTAATCCCCCTCCTAACTCCGGTGCACAAAAAGCCAGACTGCCGATGCAGTCTGGCTTTTTGTTTTGGATAACAGGAATATCCTTTCTGGGTTTCCCTTGTTTCTTCTTCTGTTCCGGCAGAACGGATTTTTTCTGTCCAGACAGCCCCGGTAGGCTGTCTTTTTCCAAGTCCCCGTCTCTTCCGGTTCCTAGATGCGATAGACACGCTTATCCAACTTGATATGCCTGTTAATTCTGGGAATCTGATAGAATCTCTTCATTCCTTCCCCGATCTCCTCCATCACTTCCTTGCTGCGGAACTCGGATATCCCCAAAAATCCCAGGTTCCGCCGGAACAACTCCATGTGGATAGAAGCCCAGACTGTTTTTGCATATTGCTGCTCCGCCGCGGCTTGATTGGATATGTAAATCCGGTAATTGATATCCTCAAAAATATAGGCTGAGGTAAACGCAGCTTCCACATACATCAGATCCGGGGCAGTTTTATTCTTTTCCATCCAATCAAGCAAGGGCGGGAAACTGGAGGGGTTAACCTTTTTCCCACATCTCAGCAGCAGGACGGTCTCGTCGGCAATTTGGGAATAGAAGGAGCCCTTATTTGCGCTCTTCATAAAGATATTGGTCAGGGACGCACCCAGGCTCTGCTTAAAGAACGTAAATTTTGTCAGACTATCCGCGATGGTGACTCCTGACCGTACTCCCTTGGTGGAAATATCGGATGCGCTCTGCAAAAAGGTCTGGGCCGCTCCAGCCCCCAGGGCGACAAAATTCCCTGTGCACAGGCCCACTATTGTCAAAGCGGAGGAAAACAGCGCAACTGCCGCACTAAACCTCTGGTAGCCGCTTGCCCACTTATTTACCGCCTCTTCTCTGCCCTTGATCTCTTCCTTCAGAATGCGATAGCCTCCCTCACAGAAGTCCCTCAAACGGGCATTGATGATCTGATCTACCTGGGACTGGGAGGCGGCGTTCCCCGTCTGTCCGCCGCCCCGCCGCTGACCGGCAGACGAATTTTTTCCTCCGGAAGGAGTCCTAGGCAGACTCTGCGTCCCTGTTTGAGGCATGGTCTGGGCTATCGCCTGGATCTCCTCCATGTGGTCGTCACACAGGGTATGGATCTGATCAGAGATTTCTGTAAGTTGCTTACATGTCTCCGGCTCCTGGCTTTGCAGGCGCTCGGTCTCCTCCTTTGCGGCCTCTGGAATCTCCTCTCCCAAAAACCCAAAGATACGCGTTGCCCAATTAACGCTCTCCCCACTATAGAGATTGACAAAGTTGGAACTGGCGATGGGATATAGCCCATTGTCCGAAATCAGGAATTCCAACACATAGAAGTTCCGGTACACCGCATCTGGGTTTGCCCCGGACTGCAGCATGTTGGCGGTCTGTTCCGCCACCAGGGCGTAGCTCTGGAAATTCGAGCGGTACCCCGCCTCAAACTGCGCCTTCTGGTCGGGAGAAGCAAAATAATCCCCGTTCTCCTCCACCGCAATGTGACGGCATACGGTGTCGGCATCGCTGTCCCAACTGACAGATCGCCCCTGGAGACAGGCGCCCAGGGTGCTGAAATACTCCTCATAGATTCCCATCAAAAACAGGCTCAGATCCTCAGGAAAGGTGGGAGAGGAGTCCAGTGTCCTTCCGATAAACTTGGTCATATCCCGGAATACTCCGTAGTCCTGGGGAGATTTCAGCATCTTCTCCGCATAGCGCAGAAGCTCCTTATTGTACTTGGTACTGGTAGACCGTTTCTTCGTATCCGCCTGACCGCCGGCCTGTTCGTCAGGCTGGGCGTAAGGCTGGACTGCACTGCCTGTGGAAACGTCCTGCCCAGAGGCCTGGGCCGTATTGTCACTCTGAACCTCCTGGGCAGAGGCGGTATCCTTGGCCTCTTCAGCCCCGGAAACTCTGCCGTCCCCCGGCTTTTCCTTTTTGGCCCGGGCCCCTGTTTTCCCGCTGCCCGCTGCAGCTGCAGCCACTCCTGCCACCCCAAGGGCGGAGAGCCCGCCGGCAGGCGTCACATCAAAGGAGGGCATGGCCCGCTTTCCCTCCTCTGCCCTCCCCTGATCCTTGCTCTGAGGGGCAGAGGGAACTCCGTCCTGAACCCGGTTTTTAAAACGGTCCAACTGCTGCCCATAGGTAAAGCCAAACTCAGTGGCCGCCTTCTGGCAGGCCTGGGAATAGTCAGACAGCACCTGTGTCACTGCGGCGGCCAGGGGCCCCAAGATGCCCTCCACCAGGGAGTTTTCCTCCCCCGCCCGGGCAATGGCCGCCTTGTAGTCGGACACAACCTCCTCCTGCCGGTCATGGAAGCGGTTAATAAACGCCTGAACCTGGTCAGAACGCTCCTGATCCATGTTGGCCGCGCCTCCGGCCAGAGGGGGCAGTTCCGGGAGGGTGGGAAGCTGGGCAAACAGCTCGGACATGCGATCCAGCAGGGCTCTCACCCCACCCTCAAACTCCTCCCCGGCCCCCAGTCCCCGTATATTGGCCATAATACTCTCGCACAAGTCCTGGGTGGACAGTCGGCAAAGCCCCTCTCGAACCCCCTCACGGTAGGCCTGCAGCAGGCCGCCGGTGAGGTTGTGCAAAACCTGATACTGGGCCGCCTGGCACTGGTCGGTTAACTGATCGCTTAACCAACGGGCAGCCTGGGAGAGTTGCTCCAGATGGGAACTGAAAATTTGATAAATTTTTTCCGCGTCCTGCTCTTGAAAAGAAAAACCAGATGCCATTGTGCAACGCACCTTTCAACTGTGGAATCGCGTGTGGTCACCCCAGCGCGTCAAAGTCAATAAAGGGAACCACACACTCCCGCAGCTTATATTTGTACTTTTTGAAGGAACGGTTTGTATTCATGCTTTTAATGCGGAAATCAATTACGATGGAGTTTCTGCCCTTGTTTGTGTATGGAATCCCCAGATCATCGTAAATCTGGGGGTTATTTCCGCTGGCAAAACGGTAATCAAAAGTAGACATAATACCGGACAACTCGCTGCTCTTTCCCGAAGCAAATACCACACACAGCAGGTTCACATCCAGGCTGTTTTTCATCAGTGCGGCAAATCCGGTGGGCAGGCGGTCAGCCGCGTCCAGGCCGCTGAGCCAGGCCACGGCGGGGGTAAAGACCGTCTGTTTTGTGGCCTTCCCCTGCTTAAACGCCTGGTAGATTTTTAACAGGGCCGCCACCCGCTCCAGCTCAGGTCCATAGTCCCGGAACGTCCAGGTCAGCTCCTCCAGCTCATCGTCGGTGTAGTCCTCGCAGATATCCCGGAGGAAGTCGATCTGAGGGGTGTAGTCGGCCTGGAACAGCCGGCCCATCTGTTGGTAATAGGACTGGAAGAACTGGAAGGGGGAGGCGGCGCCGGCCAGGGCTTTCTGTACGGCCACCCGCTCCTGGTAAAAGCCCAGCAGGACCTTGAGTTCGTCCACATCCGTATAAGTGCGGGCATTGGGCAATTCCTCAGCCATGTCGTACTTACTCTGCACAATGGGGTTGAGGGAAAAGCAAATATGCACATACCGTCCGGCCTGAGGGGAGGTGTTGAAGTTCAGGGCCAGCAGCTTCTGGACGTAGGCAATATCGTCATTTTCCGGGGAGAGCATAAGAATGTTCCGGTTGAAGCCCCGCTGGAGGAACACCGTCTCCAGGTCAATCCTGCGGTCATTATAGACCACGGCGGGCCCCAAGGTGAGAATATCAAAAAACTGGGCACCGGAGCCCTCCGTCAGTTCTCTGCGCACGGGGGAGATCCGCTCCAGCACGGATTCCAGGGCAGAAATATCCTCAATATAATCTTCCTGATATAATTTCCCCGCTTTTTTGCCCCGGAACTGAAAATCAGCGCTCTGCTCCTCTTGCGCTTTGAGAAATTGATAAAAGTAGGAGAGGGTACCCGGCTGCTTAACCGAGTCGGAGATAAAGGGGACCTTGAAGAGCTGGTTGTACTCTGCGTTTCCCGTTCCAGAGGCGTTTACCAGCACGTTGCCCACTTCCAGATTCTCCGCCTCCCGGTTTCCCAAAATGGCGGAGGAGACCTCCCCCTCACAGGGCAGGGCAAAACGCAGCTTAAAGTTCACCAGGGCCTGGCTGCCCAGGGTGTTGCTCATCTCCTGGCTGGCAAAAAGCAGGTGAAACCCGGTGGCACGGCCCAGTTTCACAATGGAGATCAGCATCTCCTGAATGGTATCCCGCTCCTTCTGGGTGGCTTCGGTAAACATCTGCTGGAACTCATCCACCACCAAAATCACCCGGGGCAGAACCACATGGTAAGTATTACGGAAATCCTCCAGCTTTTGAAGGCCCAGCAGGGCAAAGAGATCCTGCCGCCCCTGCATACAGGCCACCAGATGCCGGACCAGGGAGATAACATAGCGGATCTCACTGGTGGCGGCACAGGCCTTCACATGGGGAGCCTTGAACTGGGACAGGTACCGACTCAGCTCCACCTTCTTAAAGTCGGCCAGATAAATGTCAAGCTCCCAGGGGGGATACTCAGCCATCATGTTGAACAGCAGGTTGTTAAGAAAGACGGATTTACCGGATCCGGTACGACCTACCACTAGACCGTGAACCGCGTTGTCTCCCAAGGTTACAGGCAGGGGGTTGCTGCGCTCGTTGTTAAACAGTCCGGGGTGCAGGTTGATCCCCTTCATAGTGGTGTTAAACCAAGTTCCATTTTCAGGGGGCTGTTCCAGAGGGATGGAGGGAAAGGATTCCACCATCCTGGAAAACTGCTCCACACACATCTGTCGGCTGTTGGAGATGTCGTAAAACTGATCTAGCAGGGTAACCGGCTCAGGGGCAAGAATCACCCGCTCCCCCGGAGAGTAGGTGACAGGTGTAATGGAATTCTGGAACCGTTCCGGCTGGCTCTGCTGCAGGGAAATCCAGCCCTTTAGAAATTTCTCATGGCCAAGCCGCTTCTGCTCTTCCCGCTGCTCTTCCGCCTGCCGGGCCAGATTTTGGAGCATACTGTTCATGGAGAAACGCTCCTTTCAAAGCTTACAGGGGGAAGCCGCTGCCAATCTGGCCAAAGGAATCCTTCACCTGACCGGCCACAGAGGCCGCCTGCTTGGCCCCATCCTCTGCATTGGCTCGGAACGCACTTTGCCGGGACAGGAACTCCTCCGCAAGCTTTTTGGTGTTGTCAGAAAAACTCTGGAACCCGCCGAGAACACCGTCCGCAGTGGAGATGACCACACTCTGCAGACAGAGATAAAGGGCATTTTCCTCGCTGCGGGACTGGATTTTATTCAGCGCGGAGGACTTCTGCTCCTCTATCTTGGCGCACAGCTTGCTGGCTGCCTCTCCCATTCCTTCATAAGCGGTCTCGTCCATCTTGGGGTCGCCGGTGGCGGTGCTCACAGGCTCAAACCGCTGGGCAAACAGTTCAGACAAGGACTCCTCCAGCCGTCCCTCCAGGTTCCGCGCAGTCTGGAGTGCCTCCTCCCCGGCCCCCATGGTTTCAATCAGGCCGGTGGGGCTCTGTTTCTCCTCCACCCACTGTTGGAACTGCTGCTGGATAATGCGGCTGACCTCCTCGTTATAGAAGGTAATAATATCGTTTGTGGCATTAATCACCCCAAGGAAATGGGTCTTCTCACACACATCCTGGAGCTTATTAATGCAGGTTCTGAGGCTGTTTGCAATATGCTCAGTCATGGAGCCGTACACCCGCAAAACCCGCTGAATCTCTTCCTCCCGGAAATCAAAACCTTTCGCCATAATAACTCCACTCCTCTTTAACTATAAAAATTCAGATGCTGAAACGACCACTGGCCGTCGCTGTACTCCACCGCACCTGTGGGTGCTGGATGATGGGTCAGACCCCGGAGAGGGCTCCGGCAGCCAAGTCCGCCCGGAAAATGTGTTGTCCGTCCACCACCTTGTCCAAATCGGACAACAGTTCCGAGGACAGACGGCCCGCGTCCTTAGCACTGCGGTACTTCTCCCAATCCTGCTCCTGAAGCAGGAAAATGGGCAGGAAGCCCAGCTCATGGCCGCTGCGAATAGAGCGGAGCAGATCATCGCTGATGACGCTGCGGCCTGCGGCGGCGTCCAGGGGCGGAAGAATGAAATACACCACCTGATGGGCAATGGGCATATCCTCTGAATCCACCCGCTTGCGGTTGAGATCATCCAGGTTCTTCTCCCCACTGTCAATCACCTGGTTGGTCAGGGCCTTAATCTTTTCCGCCAGGGCCTGAACCTCCTGCGGCGTCTCGCAAACACTAATAAGAGGGCGCAATTCCGGGCTTCGGAAGTGCTTGGCACCGGTAATGGTATCCACAATGGTCTGACCAATGGAGTCAAAGGAATTTGTGGTCAAAAAGCCGGTAATCATGCCCTCCAGAAGGGGAGTAAGCTGGGCGGTCACATCGCCCACGTTGCCCACGCTGCTGTCCAGGGTATAGAGCAGGATACACGGCTTGCCGTCGTGGCGGAACTCGCACAGCTCGGGCCCATAGGGGGTCTTTTTCTGGGTGACCAGGAAGCAGGTGGAATCAAAAACGCCCCGGGTCTCCTCCGAAGTGGGCGGCGGGGTCTGCTCCATCCGCTGGCTCAGTTCTGTGCAGAAGGCAGCTCGGTCCGCCATTGCAGCGTCAAAGTCTTCCAGTGTTTCGGAAAGCTCCTGAAGCCGGCTGTCTATGCTCTTCAGCTCCCGCTTGGTATCCCTCAGCTCCTGGCTGGCCTTGGCCTCCAGCTGGCTGCGAAGAGCGGCACGCTGTCCCTCCAGAGAGGATCTTCCCGCCTCATCCCTCTGCCGGTACAAGGCGGCCAGTTCCTCCTCTCCCCGGTAGACATACTCCGCCGCCTGGACCAAGCGGATTTTCCGCTCACGGTCCTCTACCAGCTGCTTTAGTTCACCGGGCAGGCTCTCCAGCCGGGAGGTCACCTCATTGTACTCCCGCCTGGCGGCGGAAGCGCGCCCCTCCAGATCGCTTTTTGTCTTCTGGAACGCCCTTATCTTTTCCTGGTGTTCCGACACAATCAGGTTTTCGTGATCAGTGCGCTCCTTGGCTGACTTACGCAGGGCGCGGCTGAGCCGGACTCCCTGCTCCGCCTCCGCCAGCTTCTGGGCCTCCTGCATGTGGGCCTGCAGCTGTTTATCCAGCTGAACCACGGTATCCATAAGAAGTTCCTTCCGCTCGTTGAGAATATCCGTCTTCTGGCGGCAGGAATCTTTGGCCTCCCGTATCTCCTGGCGCAGGGCCTTTACGTCACCTACCGGCATTTCAAGGCTGGCCCGGGTGTAGCGTTCCACTGCCTCTCGGCTGGCAAAAATGAAATTGTAGCGCTTTTGGCGGTAGGTATCAAAGCATTTATTGAAATTTCCCCCGGTCAGCCGCCCCATATAACGCAGCATAACCGCCAGCAGAAGAACAATGGGGACTGCCGCCGCAAGGAGGGGCAGGGGGGAGAGATTGCAGGCCAGCAGAAAAATGATGGACAGGCCGTACGTCAGCAGCCTCATATTTTTCAAGGTATAGGGCGTAATCAAATCCCCTTTATAAGTACCGGGTATCAACAGGTACCAAAGCCGCTTCAAAAGGTTTGCCTTCTGGTACTGCTTCCCCGTGCTCTCCAGGGGCTTCACAGGCCCACCTTTGCGCAGCTCCTCCAAGGAGTAGCCAAAGGCCTGATCAGGAGCATCCCAGCTGCTGATTAGGGCGCGGGCCCGCGCCCGCACATCCTCCCCAGGAAACATATAACCCAGGGTTTTCATGTCCTCCTCGTAGACTTCCCGCTCCTCCTGACAGGCAGCCTGAAAGTCCAGGTTAGACTGGAGTATCCCTCTATAATTCCGCTGGTTTTTGTTGAGCAGCTTTTCCGCGTCCCGCTTCCCCTGCTCCAAAATGGCAATCCGGAACTCCACGGATTGGACCCGCTCAGGGACAATCTCCCTCATCCGGTCCTCTACTTCCTCCTCCAGCCCGGAGTCCAGATATTCCTTAAGGGAGTTGGCCTGCTTGATAAGCTGCTTTTTGCGGGCCGTCAGGGTGACCTGTTCCTTCTGATAGTTGTTTTTCAGTGCTTTTCCGGATTTAAGCGCGTCCAAATCCGATATGTAACGCCGATATTCTTCCGTTGTAATTCCCATCATTCAGCCCTCCTAATTTACCCCGCAGAGGCGGCAGTCATTACGTCGGGGAAGTCATAGCTATTTGCATAAGATACCCCCTCCTCAGAACCTGAGAGCAGCAGGCCATCGGTAAAAAACGGGGTAAAGTTTGCTCTAAACCCGCTCTCCTGGGTCACCTTTCCGGAAACTGCATCATAGCGCATTACCTTGTAGGAGGTAGAGTTTTCTGTTTTAGACCCTATAATATGGTACTGGCTGCTGTCCGTACGGACATTAAAGTACAGGCTGTCCCCATAGGCATTGATGCTCAGCGCGGACCAGGAGCTGCGGATGCTTCCGGTGGTAATCAGCCAGGAACCGGTGTCCTGAGAATCTGAGCCTTTGCTGTAGATACGTTTGGTCTGGCCACTGGAGGACGAAATCAGATCCACAGACCCGTCAGTGGTAAGGGCAGCAATATCCCCGCTGCGGGTCAGGAGCATGGTCTTATAGGGGCCGGATGCCAGTTGGGTATAGGATCCTCCGGCGGCACAGCCCACGGCGCCCTGCCTGGTGAGAATATACACCTGGTCGGCCGAGAGGGCGTCAAAGAACGCCACGTCCTCGGCCACCGACACCGGGGAGGCAAAGGAGGAGTCAGTCCGGTAGAGGACACCGGAAGAGGCGTCCACATAGAACATGGTGGAATCCTCCAGACGTTGGAAGCAACTCACAGGGCTTTGAAGCACAGCAGTAAGATTGGCGCCGTCCGTGGCACAAGAGTAGAGCAGCGAATCATTCTCATCCACAAAATAAACAGTGTCCTCAGAGGCCTGGATATATTTCACCGAGCGTCTGAGCAGCTGTTCCTGGTCAGTTCCGCTTTTCGTGGCCCGATAAAATAGGCCATCGCCGCTGTTTTTGTAGAAAATCCAGTCATAGTTTTCAGCCGCGTAGCCTCCCAAGCTGCGGTTCCCGTTTTTCCAGTCGGAGAGCCAGAACGTACCGCTGGCCACTTCGCTGGCGGCACCGTACTCATTAATGGTTACTACCCGCAGTTCCTGGTGACCCAGGGGCAGATGAATCACACCGTCCTCGCACAGGGGCGACTGCTGGGTGGGTGTAGTTCCATCCAGCGTATAATGTACCTCCCCCTCCTGGACTGTGACTGTCACATCCATGGTTCCCTGGAAGGTACCACCTGTGGAAGAAAGCACCGGTGGCTCCGGTTGGGGATAAGGTACATGGTAGGACACCGACAAGACTTCCCCGCATAGGCCGTAAGAACTGGCGTAAGCGGCTTTTACCACCGTATCCCCGTAAGGAATGCTGATATCCGCCCCTGGGGTATAAAGACTGCTGCCAACTGTTCCGGGCTCGGGGTCAGAGCCATCTGTGGTATAGTAAATATCGTATGCATCCCCCGTCAGCTGGATGGCAAAGGGCTCAGGGTATTCCCCACCCTCCCGACTGGCGGCAGGGGTTCCGGGAGGCACCAAAAGGGACAGCTGCTGGTCATAATAAGACTGGGAAAACTGCTCCCTATGGTTCTGGAGATAGCTCAGCGCGTCAGCCACACTGCCCTTCTCCAGATAGAGTTCCACCATGGCTCTGTGAGCGGCTTTATAACCCTCATCCTGCATAAGGGCAGCTATCAGTTCCTGCTCCGCCCGGTAATAGTTGCCCTGCTCAATATAACCCTGGGCTGAATGGTAGTGCAGCCGGGCATTCAGAAAGGGAACCTTGGCAAATAGGTTGGCCACCACCAGCACAGCAATGACAACCGCCAAAACCACAAACAGCACCTTGTAAAGGATCGCCCCACGGGTCATTGGCACCTTTTCCTTTGGGGCAGCCTCCTCCGGCGCAGTTTCTTGCTCCGGCTTCTCCTGCTTGGACTCAGCTTTCTCAGGCAGTTGCTCCTGTTCGGGTACCGTCTCTCCCCCCGGGGCGGTTTTCTCTGTTCCGCTCTCTGTCTCTTTCCGTTTTGACCTCAAAAAACTCATTCTCCACACTTCCCATATCATTATTCAGATGCTTGTGTGCCCTTCTCCAAAACCCAACACAGTCAGACAAATTTGTCTGGAAAATCGTGTCTCTTTCGTTATATTAAAACATATCTTTCTACCAGTCAACCCTATAGTTCCTTTCGCGCCCATCTTTCATTTTTTCTCTTCTGAACTTCATTTTACACCCAGTTTTTTTCAAAAAGCTTTTCAAAAAAGCTCTGTGCAGGGGCAGTAAAAATTCCGGATCGTGAGGTGGCATATTTAGAGAGAAAACCCACCCTGCCAGCTTTGCGTCCTGCGAAAAAATAGCAAGTCCGAGCCCCCGGCCTGTGCAGGTTAGACCTGGAAAAACGGAATCCCCGCTGGACCGTAGCTGGATATTCTGAAGGGCAAAATAAATCCGCTGGAATCATGCGATTCCAGCGGATTTCTGGTTGCGGGGGGAGGATTTGAACCTCCGACCTCCGGGTTATGAGCCCGACGAGCTGCCAACTGCTCTACCCCGCGATATGGTGCCGGAGACCGGGGTCGAACCGGCACGGGATTTCTCCCACGGGATTTTAAGTCCCGGGCGTCTGCCAATTCCGCCACTCCGGCATGGGTGGCTCTCCGGTCTGCTTCCTGACGGTTTTTAAATTTTATCATATTTCTTATGGTATGTCAAGGACATTTTTTGTTTCATCCCAGAAAAAACCTGCCTTTCGGTGTATAAAAACCGGCACATATTGCGCCCGTTCCGGCATATACTGATATGTAAATCTCTTCTTTTCCTGCCGCCTGCCGGCGGAGTTTTTATTTTCAGGAGGTAATCCCACTATGAGTGAATATGATACGTCAGCCCCCCGCTTATCCCCCCGCCCTGCTCCCCGAGATGACCTGGATGACCTTATCTTTCAGGAGGAGGCCTGGCTGACCAGTGACCGCTGAGAGGGCCCAGCCCTTGAAAACCCCCTTTACTTTTCCTTCCATCTCATATATAATAGTTGGGCTGAAAGTATCCCTTTCCCCGATTTTTTCGGGAGGCTATAAGAAAGAGTGAGGCCCTATGCTCCAATTTGACGAATATAAAGTCAAGCTGAACAACCTGGCCCCCACCCTGAAGGAGCTGGCCAACGCCCTGGATTTGGACGGGGCTGCCCGAGAACTGGACATGCTCCAGGCCGAGTCTGCCGCCGACGGCTTTTGGGACAATCTGGCCAAGGCCCAGAAGGTACAGCAGCGCATCAAAAACCTTCAGGATAAAGTGGACAAGCAGGCCCGTCGCCAGAGTCAATGGGACGATCTCATGGCTCTTTGTGAGATGGGCAATGAATTTGAAGACGAATCCCTGGTTCCAGAGCTGGAAGAAGGTTATGCCGCCCTGGAGGCGGATATGGAGGCCGCCCGCCTGCAGACCCTGTTGTCCGGTGAGTATGACAGCTCTAACGTCATCCTTACCATCCATCCCGGCGCCGGCGGAACCGAAGCCCAAGACTGGGCCCAGATGCTCTACCGTATGTATACTCGCTGGACCGAGCGCCATGGCTTCACCTATCAGATTATGGACTACCAGGAGGGGGACGAAGCCGGTATCAAGTCCGCCACTATTATGATCGAAGGTGAAAACGCCTACGGCTTTCTCAGGGGTGAACACGGAGTACACCGGCTGGTACGAGTGTCTCCCTTCGATGCCAACGCTCGACGGCAGACCTCTTTTGCCTCGGTAGAGGTCATGCCCGACCTGCCCGAGGATGTGGAGATTGAAATCCGTCCTGAGGATATTGAGATGCAGGTCTACCGTGCCTCCGGCGCGGGAGGCCAGCACGTAAACAAGACCTCCTCTGCTGTGCGCCTTATCCACAAGCCCACGGGCATTGTGGTGGCCTCTCAGCAGGAGCGCTCCCAGTTTCAAAACAAGGATAACTGCATGAAAATGCTGCGGGCCAAACTGGTAGAGCTGCAGATGCAGGAGAAGGCAGACAAAATCTCTGATTTAAAGGGCGTACAGTTGAAAATTGAGTGGGGCAGCCAGATCCGTTCTTATGTCTTTATGCCCTACCAGCTGGTAAAAGACAACCGTACCGGCTATGAGACGAGCAACATAAATGCTGTTATGGACGGCGATCTGGACGGCTTTGTCAATGCCTACCTCACCTGCGAGGCCACCGGCAATTGGGCCAGCAAATAGACCTGTGAATGAAAAACCGCCCCGCCCGGGCTCTCCCGGGTGGGGCGGTTTGTTGCCGCGCCAATAAGGTGGGGCTATACGTACCCGTACATTCCCCGTACCGAGACCTCCCCGGCGGACAGAGCTTTCCGGCTTCCATCAGGCAGCTCTACCACCAGACGGAACTGGTCATCAATTTCCACCGCATAGGCCTCCTGTCGGGCAGCAGGGGTGATAAGCTGCACCTGATTGCCCGGAGTCAGACAGTCAGCGCGGTATTTGGCCAAGTACTCCTCCTTGTTTTCCGGAAAGTCGGCGTACATCCGATCCATCGCCAGGATGACCTGGGCAGCCAGCTCTGCCCGGCGCACCGGATGGCCCAGTTCCCGGGCCAGTGAGGTGGCCATGTCCCGAATATCTGGCCCAAAGTCCTCCAGGCGGTGGTTGACATTGATACCGATTCCGGGCACCAGGTACTCCAGGGCGTTGCTCTCACTCTCCAACCCCAGTTCAGTGAGGATGCCAACCAGCTTCCTTCCCCCCAGAATGATGTCGTTTGTCCACTTGATCTGGGGGCGTACACCACAGGCGGCCTCAATTCCGTCGCACACCGCCACCGCAACCCAGGCGGTAAAATCCGTCACCTGTACCGGATCCAGCTGCGGCCGCAGCAGGGCAGACAGATACAGCCCACATCCCTTGGGGGACTGAAAGGTACGTCCCAGCCTTCCCCGTCCACCGGTCTGCTCATCCGCGATAACTACCAACCCCTCCGCCGCGCCAGACATAGCCTGGCGTTTACACTCGGTGTTGGTGGAGTCCACCGTGTCCAGACATATCAGTCGACTTCCCACCAGACAGCCCGCCAGAGGGCCAGACAGTTCCCCCTCCCGCAGGCGGTCGGGGGCAGAGCGCAGCCGGTAACCCCGGTTGGGGGCAGACTCAATCCCATACCCCTCCTGGCGCAGAGCCTCAATGGCCTTCCACACCCCTGCCCGGCTGATGCCCAGACGGCGGCTCATAGCCTCCCCGGACAGATATTCCCCACTGCTCTCCCGCAGTAGAGACAGTACACTCTCTCGACTCATCCTTGCCCCTCCCCTGTTCCCTTCCAGCAAAAAGAAGCCGGGGGCAGCCGCGCTGCCCCCGGCTCTGTTTCATTTTACTGCTCGTCTTCGATCAGTCCGTAGTCTCCATCATAGCGGCGGTAGACTACTGCAAAAGCGCCGCCCCCCTCTTCATCTTTGAAAGCAAAGAAGCTGTGGCCCAGCAGGTTCATCTGCAAGATTGCCTCGTCCCGGGTCATGGGCTTGATGGGGAAGGTCTTGCTGCGTACAATGCGGTACTCCCCTTCTTCCGGCTCGTCCGGAGCAAAGGAAGACAGATCCTCCACGTCCAGAGCCCGTTCGAAGGCGCCTTGGCGCAGCCGCTTCTCCAAACGGGTTTTATTTTTGCGAATCTGCCGCTCCAGGGTAGTGACGGCGGCATCAATAGAGGCGTGCATATCAGAGGTGCTCTCAGACACCCGGAAAATGGTACCGTTGGACCGGATGGTAATTTCTATCTTATTCAGCCGATCCTTCTCCACACTGAATGTAATTGCTGCGGTAGCATCCTCCCTAAAGAAACGGTCCAGCTTTCCTACCTTTTTTTCCGCATAGGCATGAATGGAATTGGGCAGGTTCACTTTCTTATCCGTAATCACATACTTCATACTTCTTCCGCTCCTTTCGCCCCGAAGGGCTGGTATGGGAGAGGGGTTCCCCCTCTGTTATCTTATTATACCATACAAGCGAAAAAATACCAGAGTCATTTGTGAATTTTTTCTAAATTTCAGCGGCTGAATTTTACTCTTCCACCCGCCGTCCATTGATAAATACCGCCCGCACCCGGCTGAGCAGGTTGATGGGATGGCCGGAGGTAATGACAATATCCGCATCCTTCCCCGGAGCCAGGGAGCCCACCCGATCGTCTACGCCGGCGATTTGGGCAGCCTGAATCGTAATGGCAGCCAGGGCGACCTCCGGGTTCATGCCCCCTTTCACCGCCATAGTGGCACACAAGGGCAGGTACTGTACGGGCACCTCAGGATGGTCGGTACAGATGGCTACCTTTACCCCATGGAGGGCAAGTACCGCAGGGCTCTCAATGGTCATGTTGGCCAGCTCCGGCTTGGAACGATCCCCCAGACAGGGCCCGGTGATGACAGGCACCCCCTCCTGCTCCAATAGTTCGGGGATACGGTAGGCTTCCGTCCCGTGGACAATGACACATTTCAGGCCGAATTCCTTGGCAATGCGAATGCCTGTGGCAATATCATCGGCTCGGTGGGCGTGGATATGGACGGGCAGTTCCCCCCGCACCACCGGCAGCAGTGCCTCCAGCTTGGCGTCGTAGTCTGGCTTATCCTCCTCCTGGTCAACCCGGGCCTTTTCCAGCCTCTCCCCATACTCCAAAGCCTTACGCAGGTTCTCCCGGATAATGGCGGCGGTAGCCATACGGGTTACCGGGGTCTCATGGCGCTCATTATAGACACACTTTGGGTTCTCTCCCAGGGCCAGCTTCATAGCCACGGGGGCTTTGAGAACCATGGCGTCCACCCATCGCCCTGCTGTCTTGATAGCGGCAAACTGGCCGCTGATGGGGTTGGCCGAACCCGGCCCAGTGAGGACAGTGGTCACCCCCGCTGCCCGAGCTTCCTGAAAACAGCGGTCCAGGGGGTTGACGGCATCAATGGCCCTCAAGTGGGGTGTGCAGGGGTCAGTGGACTCGTTTCCGTCATCCCCTTCAAAGCCCTGGGCATCCCCAAACATCCCCAGGTGGCTGTGGGCATCCACAAAGCCGGGCATTACGTGCCCCTGGCCGGCGTCTAAAGTCTCCCCCTCCCAATGGTCGGGGCACTCCTCCATGGGGCCTACCCGGGCAATTTTCTCACCCGACACGGCCACATAGCCGTTGGGAATGGTCAGTCCCTCCATGGTGTGTACCGTAGCGTTAATAATGAGCATGTCGTTTCCTCCCGTTTTGTGCCTCGACGTCAATCGACAAAGGTTCCCATTGCCTTAAAGTCGGTTTTATGTTATGGTAACAAGGCAGCTCAACCAATATGCTTTCTGCGCCTTCAGGCGCGGGCGCCCCTCTGGGGCGTCTTTTTTTGTCCCAATAACCGCTCTGGCCGAATTGCGCAAACAAAAGGGCTCCCGCTCACAGCGGCAGCCCTTTTGGTCAGACGCTTATCGGCGGCCCCCGCCGCCCCGGCGGTTTCCGCCCTTCTTCTCAATGTAGCGAAGCTCAGACAACTTGCTGTCAGAGGACTGCATAAACTGCTTGAGCCGATCCTCAAAGTCAGTGGGCTCCTTGGGGGGTTGACGGACAAAACCAACAGGCCTGGTTCCGCTCCCCTGGTTAGGGTGCCCTCCGCCAGCCGGCCGTGCGGGCCGCTGGGGAGGAGGGGTCACCTGCTTGATGGACAGGTTAATGCGGTTGGCCTGGTCAATGCCAATCACCTTGACCTTAACCTGCTGTCCCTCCTTGAGATGATCGGAAACCTGGTTCACATAGGAGTAGGCAATCTCCGAAATGTGGACCAACCCGGACTTCCCCTCCGGCAGGGCCACAAAGGCCCCGAATTTGGTAATTCCCGTAACCTTCCCGTCCAAAATGGACCCAACACTGATCTCACTCACTGAGCGCAATATCCTCCCTTGTTAATTTCTCCCGCCGGCTCACGCACCCAGCCGTCAGGTTTTCTCCTTCAGTTTGCCACATCGATGTAAAGCACTGCGTCCTTGTCCTGGAATCCCTTCTCACGAGCTACTTCCTCCACCACCTCTGGGTCGTCGCTGTTTTCGATGGCGTAAGACTTTTCCTCGTTTTCCTGGCGCAGAGCGGCGGCCTGTTCTTGTTTGTTGGCCAGTTCTCCCTGGAGTGCCTGGATCTGGCCCCGCAGATCCAGCAGAGCGGTAGCCAGATAAATCAACAGTGCCAGCACCACGATTTTTGTCAAAAAACTGGCCCGTTTGAAGCGCATTGCTCCGCTCTCTCCTTTCTCTGCTGTACCGCCGGGCCAAAGCCCGATCCATCTGCCTGGTTTTCTGTTTTATTCTATACCATTTCCCCACAGAAAGGAAGGTGTTTTTTATAAGTTTTCTGATTTTTTTTAAAATGCTCGACAAAATACCCAGCGGCAAGGACAAAATCCCCAAAAAGATGGCCATTAAATCCGCCACTCGATAGCCCAACCATAGAAATACCGGACTCAACAACCAGAAATAGGCCCCGCCGCCCAGCAGGCAGAAGAGAGCGCCATACAGCCGAATTTCCCCACCCCAGGCGCTCTGGGACCAGAGAAACAGGGCCGTTCCAGCCACCAGCCAGAACAGCAAATCCAGTACCGGTCCCAGTAGCTTTGCCGGCACACGCACCCGAAGGATACGGAATAAATCGTATGTCACTCCCAGGGCTGCCCCCATCACCAGGGCCTGACACAGGGCCCTGCCCTGCTGAACAACGTCGATCCTCATCCTCCCAGCAGCCGACTGAACAGGCCTCCCCGCTCCCGGCTGTGGGACTGGTAGAGCAGGGCGGTGACCAGCCCCTCTACTTTCAGATCCCCGCCGTCCAGGGACAGTTTCTCAATGTGCAGCCCCTCCCCCTGGACTTCCAGCTCCCCCTGGGTGGTGGTGAGCAGGATGGTGTTCTCGTCAAAGCTTTCCACCTCCTCTACCCCCGAGATGGTCAGCTGTTCCCGGTCCTCCAGCACCACCCGGTGCCCTCCCGGGACTGTGTGGATATCCTCGTATGCCATGTCCCTTCCCCCTTCCGTCTGCTCCCATTGTATGGGAGCAGGGGTGGGATTTATGACTCTTTGTCCCCCTTTTCCCCGAGATTGTCCAATTCGCACATGGAATTATTTCCGCTGTTGGAGTAAAATTAGGGCTGCCCAGCCCACACATGCCGGCGGAGCTTTACCACGTTAGGTTAACGGGCGGCACTTTTGGAGGCACTTATGACAAAAGCCATATTTTTTGACGTTGACGGTACTCTGGTCAGCTTCCGTACCCACACAGTTTCCCCCTCTCTCCTGTCAGCCCTGAACCGGCTGCGTGAGAGGGGAATCAAGCTTTTTGTGGCAACGGGACGCCACCCCGCCATGATCTCCTACATCCGCTGTGTATTTCCCTTCGACGGATACATGACCCTCAGCGGCCAGTACTGCATGATGGGAAATAAAGTAGTTCGCCGGGCCCCTATGGAGCCCCAGGCGGTACAGGAGCTGGTCTCCGCCGCCCGGGAAGGCACCTTCTCCTGTATCTTTCTGGAAGAGAGGGAGATTTATATCAACCTAATTAATGACCTTACCCGCCGCTTTATGGGGGAACTGGATCTGGAAATGCCTCCTGTACGGGATCCCCGGCAGGCCCTGGGCCGGGAGTTATATCAGGCCATTACCTTCCTTACCCCGGACCGGGAGCACCTGTTGTTCAACCATGCCCCCCACGTGAAAGCCACCCGCTGGCACCCCGAATTTCTGGACGTCATTCCCTCCAGCGGTGGCAAGGACAAAGGGATGGACGCCATCTTGGAATGCTGCCACATCCCCCTGGAACAGACCATGGCCTTCGGCGACGGGGAGAACGACCTGGCCATGCTTCGCCATGCAGGCATTGGCGTGGCCATGGGCAGTGCCAGCGTCCAGGTGCGCCGGGGGGCCGACTATGTAACCGGTTCCGTGGACGAAGACGGCGTGGTTTCCGCCCTGAAGCACTTTGAACTCATTTAGGACAAATTCCCCCACTGTTTACAATTTGCTGTGGAAATATCCTCTTTGTTGGTATACAATAGAAAAAACGTCTTTTATCTTGTGCCAAAGGAGGACTTTTTCCATATGAAGCTGACCTTTTTCGGGGCGGCCCATGCGGTCACCGGCAGCTGCCACTGTCTGGAGGTAAATGGGAAAAAAATTCTGGTGGACTGTGGGCTGCAACAAGGCCGGGATGAGCATGACAACAACGCCTTGGATTTTGCCCCAAGCTACATTGACTACGTTCTGGTTACCCACGCCCATATCGACCACTCCGGCCGCCTCCCCCTTTTGGTAAAGGAGGGTTTCTCCGGGCCCATTTACACCACCCGCCTTACCGGACAACTTCTGTCCATTATGCTGCGGGATTCTGCCCACATCCAGGAGAGTGACGCCCAGTGGCAGAACCAGAAGGGGAAGCGTGCCGGGCGGGAGGCAGTGGAACCTCTCTATACCCTGGCTGACGCCGAAGCTGCGGTGCAGCAGGTGACTACCGTGGAATACGGGCAGCGTTTTGAGCTGTGCCCCGGGGTATCCGTCCGCTTCAACGATGCAGGCCACCTGCTTGGTTCCTCCACCGTGGAGATCTGGATGACCGAGGGAGATGTATCCAAAAAAATTGTATTCTCCGGCGACCTTGGCAACGTGGATCAGCCTATTATTCGGGATCCCCAATTTGTGGATCAGGCCGACTATGTGGTCACGGAATCCACCTATGGGGATCGTAATCACGAACCTCCTGAGAGCTATGTGGAATCCCTTGCCACCCTGATTGATGATGTCTTTTCCAAGGGAGGCAATATTATCATCCCCTCCTTTGCCGTGGGCCGCACCCAGGAGCTTTTGTATTTCCTGCGGGAGATTAAATCGGAAGGTCTGGTGCGCAGCGTCCCCAACTTCACCGTCTGTGTGGACAGTCCCCTGGCTGCTGAAGCCACCCGCATCTATGCCGGTAACCTCCACGGCTACCTGGACGAGGAGGCTATTGCCGTACTTCAGGGGGGGGAGGATCTGTTCACCTTCCCCGGCCTTACCCTCACCCAATCCACTGAGGAGTCCAAGGCACTGAACATGGACAAGACCCCTAAAATTATTATTTCCGCCTCCGGTATGTGTGACGCAGGACGTATCCGCCACCACCTTAAGCACAACCTGTGGCGGCCGGAGTGTGCAGTGGTCTTTGTAGGATACCAGGGGGAAGGTACTCTGGGCCGCCGCCTGCTGGAGGGGGCCAAGACCGTAAAGCTCTTCGGAGAGGAGATCGCTGTGCGGGCCCGTATTGTCAATTTCAAGGGCCTTTCCTCCCACGCTGACCGGGATCACCTGATTGCCTGGGTGAGCCACTTCTCTCCCACGCCCCAGCAGGTCTTTGTGGTCCATGGGGACGCCCCGGTCACTCAGCTGTTTGCGGATACGCTCAATCAATTGGGTATCCCCGCCCACGCTCCTCTTTACGAGGAGGTCTATGATCTGGCTGCCAACCATATGCTGGCAGAGGGTGTGGTTCTGGAGACCCGTCCCAAGACTTTCGGTGCATCCTCCGGTTCCCCCGCCTTCGTTCGGCTGCAGGATGTGGCCAAAGAGCTGGAGCTGCTCATCAGCCGCAGCCGCGGCCGCCCCAACAAGGATCTGGCCAAACTGGCCGACCAGCTGCGTCAGGTGATGGACAAGTGGGATGCCTGAGCCTCGGCTCCCCACACTGTGTAATGATTGGAGACTTACCCATGGGTATTGACCGCAGAGCCCTGAAGCGCCAGGCTAAGCAGGCTATGATTCTTCCCCGTCCCACCTTCTTCACCGTTATGCTGGTCTATCTTCTGATAACCTCCTGGTCGCCTGCTCTTTTGGAGCTATTGCTCCCGGCAGAACTGGATTTGTCCACCTTTGGGGGACTGTTCTCTCTCTTCTTTTCTATCTTGCTTACTCTTTATACCACGGTGGTTTCTTTCGGTTATGATCTGTGGTCCCTGTGGACGGCCCGCCGCCTCAACCCCGGCTTAGGCTCCCTGGTGGAGGGATTCTCCGTTGCCGGCCGGGTGCTTTGGATGTATGTGCTCATGTTTTTTCGGGCAGCGGGTTGGGCTATGCTGTTTTTGATTGTGCTGCTCTCCTTAACCCTCTTCTTTGTCCCTGCGCCCATTGTAGAACTGTTCATTCTGTTAGCCGCGGTAGTACTGATTTGGATTTTTCTGCTGCGATATGCCCTGGCCCCCTATCTGTTGGCCGACCATCCAGACGATGGGGCCCGGGCTGCCCTGCGCCGCAGCACGGAGCTGATGCGCGGATGGAAGATGGAATTATTCAAGCTTGAGCTTTCCTTTGCCGGATGGTATCTGCTCAGCGCTGTCCTCTCCAGTCTCCCTCTAATCGCAGCCCTCTACCAGGTAAATTTCTTTTCCCTGCTGATCTCCGGGACGCCTCAGGAGATTTTTGGGGTTTATTATTGGGTTTCCAACAGCCCGCTGATCTTCTTTGCCAGCCAGCTTTTGACCCTGCCTGTGTTAATCTGGTTTACTCCATACTTGTCAGTGACCCGGGCGTGCTTTTATGAGTTCCGCCTTCAGGTTCAGCGGCAAGACATCCCGCCTATTCCCCCCCTGTAACTTTCAAAGTCCCTCCTCAGGAGGGACTTTTTTTGGAACATTTGTTTGACATTTTCCTAGATGTATGGTACAATACACCTAACTAAACTTGGTTCCGGTGAAAGGAGTCCACGTCTATGGTCAAACTCACCGCCAAACAGCAACAGATCTATGATTACATCCTGGCCTTTACCGCTGACCACGGCTACCCCCCTTCCGTCCGGGAGATTGGGGCGGCGGTGGGGCTCAAATCCCCCTCCACGGTTCATTTCCATATGAAGGGCCTGGAAGAGGCAGGGGTCATTGTCAAGGCTGAGGGCAAAACCCGGGCCATCTCTCTGCCTGGTGCTTCCCTCTCCCCCGTGGCCGAAGAGGAAACCGCCCACGCCAATCAGGTGCCCATATTGGGCAACGTGGCCGCCGGCTCCCCCATTCTGGCACAGGAGTGCATTGAGGACTACCTCACCTTTGACACCAACGGCCTGAGCGGAGAGCACTTCGCCCTGCGGGTGCGTGGGGAATCCATGCTGAATGCGGGCATTCTCCCGGGGGATCTGGTGGTGGTGCACCGTCAGCAGGAGGCCAGCAGCGGAGAAATTGTGGTTGCCCTGTTTGAAGACGAAGCCACGGTAAAGACCCTTCGCCGTCGGGACGGACACACCTGGCTGATGCCGGAAAATCCGGATTACCAGCCTATTGACGGCACCAAGGCCGAAATTTTGGGGAAAGTAGTGGCGGTTGTCCGCCGCTACTGAGCTTGTCCCCTCTGCCTGTTCAAATCAAAAAGGCGCTTGCTCCGCCGAAATGGGGGAGCGGGCGCCTTTTTGTGTCAGAGAATCTCAAAACTGGAAGACAGCCCCCACTACAGCGGAGAGGGCAATAAACACAATGGGATGTAGCTTCTTCAGCGGTGTCCACTTCAGTGCTATAAATACCGCCACAGCCAGGGCAATGGCCGGCCAATAGAAGAGTTCCACCATGGGCACAGCCTGTCCTTGGGCCACCTCATGCCCGATATCGTGGAACAGCAGTACGCTGGCCGCCACACTCAACCCTGCGGAAGCAATCAGAGCAGTGGAGGCGGGGCGCAGTCCATAAAAAACTGCGTCCACCGTCTTGGAGTGCCGAAATTTCTGTAAAAAGCCGGCGATAATTAAAATAACCAGGATAGAGGGGGTGATCAGACCCAGCGTGGCAACCACGGCGCCGGGAATTCCCTTAATAGTATAGCCCACATAAGTTGCCATATTGACTCCCATAGGGCCCGGGGTAGATTCAGACACAGCAATCATAGTGGTCAGTTGTTCGTTGGTAAACCAGCCTGTCACCTCGCCCATGTGCTGAAGAAAGGGGACTGTGGCCAAACCGCCCCCTACTGAAAACAGACCCACCTTGGCAAATTCATAAAATAGCCGCAGAAAAATCACTGGTTCTTCTCCCCCTTTCTCAGTTGAGACAGTCTGCGTGCCACATAGCCCACCAGTCCGGCACACACAATGAGCAGCACGGGCGACAGCCCCACAAACACGGCCAGAATCAGCACTGCAAGAAAAATACACCCTGTTACCGCATCCTTTATGGTGGTTTTGCCCAGCTTAAAAACGCTGGAGGCAATCAGGGCTACTACGCAGGCATTTACCCCCACCAGGGCGTGCTGGACCACGGGGAAATCGGCAAAATTGCTCAGGCAGGCGGCAATCACCATGATAATCACCACAGAGGGAAAGACTACACCCAGCGTGGCAATCACGCCCCCCAGCCATCCCCTGTACTTATATCCTACAAAGGTGGCGGTGTTTACCGCAATAATGCCCGGCGTACATTGACCGATGGCATAGTAATCGGCCAGCTCCTCCTCATTGGCCCATTCCTTTTTCTCCACCACTTCCCGCTGCAAAATGGGGAGCATGGCATAACCGCCCCCAAAGGTACATACGCCCAATTTAGCAAACGTCAAAAATAGGTCCAAATAAATATTCACGCAGTTCCTTCCCTTTCCCGGGGAGAAAGCGGGGCGGCTACACCACCCCGCTTCTCTATATCCCGCTGTTTTTATACATTAAAGCGGAACAGAATGATATCCCCATCCTGCACCACGTACTCCTTGCCCTCAGAGCGGATAAGACCCTTCTCCCGGGCGGCGGCCATGGTACCGCAAGCCATCAGATCTTCATAGGAGAATACCTCAGCCCGAATAAAGCCACGCTCAAAGTCAGAGTGGATCTTCCCCGCCGCCTGGGGGGCCTTTGTGCCCCGTTTAATGGTCCACGCCCGGCACTCATCCTCCCCACTGGTGAGATAGGAGATAAGGCCCAGCAGGGTGTAGCTGGCCTTTACCAGCCGATCCAGGCCGGACTCCGCCACCCCCAGGTCATCCAGAAACATCTGCTTCTCTTCCGGCTCCAGCTGGGCGATCTCCTCCTCCAGCTTGGCACACACGGGGATGACCTGAGCGCCCTCGGCAGCCGCCCGCTCCTCCACCTGACGATAGTACTCCACCTGGTGGGGGTGGGAAAAGCCATCCTCATCCAGGTTGGCCGCATAGATCACCGGTTTCAGGGACAGCAGCTCGCAATCGGGATACTCCCCGGCAATGTCCGCCCCCTGGTAAGATCGTGCGGACCTTCCATCGTTGAGCCAGTCCCGCAGTCCTTCAAAGTCAGCCACCTCCTGAAGGAACTTCTTGTCCCCCTTGGCCGCCTTCTTCGCCCGATCAATGCGCCGCTCCACCATCTCCAAATCGGCCATCACCAGCTCCAGGTCAATGGTGTCCATATCCCGCACCGGGTCGGTAGATCCCTCTACATGAATGACGTTCTCGTCATCAAAGCAGCGTACCACGTGAACAATGGCATCTGTAGCCCGGATGTTGCCCAGGAACTTGTTCCCCAGACCCTCACCTCTGCTGGCCCCCTTCACCAATCCAGCGATGTCTACAAACTCGATGACTGCCGGAGTAGTTTTCTTGGGGTGGTACATCTCGCTGAGTTTGTCCAGCCGGTAGTCGGGCACTGCTACCATGCCCACATTGGGGTCGATGGTGCAAAAGGGGTAGTTGGCGCTCTCAGCGCCGGCGTTGGTGATGGCGTTGAACAGGGTGCTCTTACCCACGTTGGGCAGGCCAACGATACCTAATTTCATTTTATCCTGTACCCATTCAGAAACCCTTGATTTTCAAGACTTTCTGCCTTTCTCTAAATTTCTCTTACGCCCTTTTTACGCCATTTTCCACATCAGGCCGGCGTAGCTTGCCGGAATTGGAGGACAGCTTCCCCATTCTTTTTTCCCGGGGACTTTTCTCTTAGCAGGACCCCTTCCTGTAAAGGAGCCCAGAGTGAGTATGTATTATAGCACTAAGGCTTTTCTTTTTCAAGCCATTCCGCCCCCTACCCCTACTGCCCACAGGTAAACCTCAGATGCGGGAAAGGCTAAAAAGCGCCCGGCAGGCCGTGGGCCTGCCGGGCAAATATGAACGGATTGGGAAAGTTCCATGTTTACACCAGGAGCCGATTCTCTGGTCTCCCGTTGAAGACGTTGTCCGCAATATCCACCGCTGCTTTGTAAATGTTCCAGAACGACTCCATGGTGGAACTGGCCAGGTGTGAGGTGAGAATTACGTTATCCAGGGTATGGTAGGGCGAATCATCGGGCAGAGGCTCTACAGTAAACACGTCCAGCCCCGCACCGGCTATGCGTTTTTCCTTCAGGGCCTGGATCAGATCCTCATCATTCACCAGCCCGCCCCGCGCCGTATTGACCAGCACCGCATCAGACTTCATCTGTGCAAGGAAGTCCCTGTTGATGATCTGCCGTGTCTCCGGCGTAAGGGCAAGGTGGACGCTGATTGCAGAAGATTCCTTGGCCAGCGTCATAAGGTCAACAAAGGTAACGCCCAGCTTCTCCGCCGCTTCCTGATCCTGGTAGGTATCATATGCAAGAATTTTGCAGTCAAAACCGGAAAGGCGTTTTGCCAAAGTCTTTCCCACTGCCCCAAAGCCCAAAATTCCCACTGTTTCCCCGGCCAATTCTCTTCCGATTCTCCCGGGATCCCATTGGCCGTGGACGATATCAATGCGGGTCAATTCCCGCTTCAGCGCAAGCATGAGCAGCAGGGCCATCTCCGCCACAGCGTTGGCGTTTGCCCCCTGGGTCCGCGCAACATGTACGCCGCACGCCTTTGCATCCTCCAGGTTTACCGCGTCAAAGCCCACGCCGTAGCGGATCAAAAGATGATTTCTGGCGTTGATCCGGGAAAAAATCTCCTTGTCGTAGGGCTCGCAGTCAATAATTCCTGCGTCCGCATCTGCCAGGGCCGCAATGACCTTTTCCCGGTCAAAGGGGTTAATTTTCACCCACTCGTACTCGATCCCTTTGCTGGCTGCATACTCTTTTGCCTGGTCATTGAGCCACTGGCTCTGCTGAAAACTGCGGTAAAATACCGATACAAGTCTTTTCATTGGGCTCCTCCCCTAAATCTTTCCTGGTCCACCCACAGGCTGACGGCAGGGTTTGGAATAAAGTAAACCGTTTCGTCTCCCACAGTGTTGAAACCATAGTGCAGCTTCTTCGGATCATATTTCTTGACCATCTGGTCATACTCCGCAGCCCGGAATCCTACACCCTCAATCTCCCCTTGGGAAATTCCCTTGACTGCATACGTAATAGTAAAACGGCCGTCTGAAGAGCCGTGAATCAGGTGTGCCGCTGCGCCCATGTTAAGGCGCAGGTCCTGATTTTCCGGCTTATAAAATGCCTCCAGGGTGCGCAGGCGGCCGCGGTAACCGTATTTGCGGATCAGCGCATCGCACTGCTTGTCTTCCCCGAATTTTGTCACGCCCGGCGCAAGAACAATCAGTTCTCCTCCGTCCGCAATGGCCATTCGCGTGCGGTAAATCGCCTTGTTCCCCAGCCAGGTGGATTTGAACTCATCGGGATTGAGATACACAATGCACTTTTGAATACCGCCGTCTACATAGTCCACGTTGGTTTCCTGGGCCAGCTTGATGGCTTCGGTCAGGCACGTTCTCCCTTCTCCAATGAACAGCCCGTCCAGCTGGCTCTTCTCTTGGTGGAGGGTACAGACAGTCAGTACGAACAAGATAGGGCGTTCTTTCAGGAAATGTTCAAAGCTGTAGTCAAATATCTTACGTACCGGCGTATGATCCTGCCCCATGATACGTTCCATGCCGTAGATGGCGCCCACCATATGGCTTTTGTTGATCATATCGCTGCCGCCCACGCCCACAAAAAGATTTTTGGAGTGGTTGGCCATCCCGATTACCTCATGGGGTACAACCTGTCCCACCGATATCACAAGATCGTACTGGTCATCCAGTACCCGGCGGTTGATCTCAACGCTGATCCCCTCGTCCCAAAGCCCTTCGGTAATCTCCTTCAGATACTCAGCCGGAACTTCCCCTATTTTGACGATATCGTTGCGCCAATCGTGCACAATCATGCGCTCATAGGGGATATCCCCAAACATTACGCCCCACTGCTCCTGTGACATGGGTTCATGGGTCCCAAGGGCGGGCATAATATCCACCCACACGCCACACGCAGTAAGCATTTGATAATACATCTGTGTGATAAGGCCCGCCTGAGAATGGAAGCGCGTAAAATCCGGCGGAAGAATCAGCACCTTCTTCAGATCTCTTCCCTCCAGCGACTGCTGCAGGGCTTCATATAGTTCCCGATCCTGAATACCGCCGTTTGCCCCAATTTTATAAATATCTCTCATGTTACACACCACTATACGCGGAAAATCCACCGTCAATTGGAAGTACTGTGCCTGTAATAAAAGAGGCTTTTTCGCTGTTGAGCAAAAACAAAACCGCCCCGTTCAGTTCCTCCGGCGTACCAAAGCGCTCCATGGGCGTTGCCGCGAGAATCTTCTCCGTGCGCGCCGTGGGCGTACCATCGGCGTTCCAGAGCAGCGCAGCGTTCTGCTTGGTGGAAAAGAAGCCGGGCGCAATGGCGTTGACACGGATGCCCACTTTGGAAAAATAGACCGCCAGCCACTGTGTAAAGTTGGAAACGGCCGCCTTTGCCCCGGAGTACGCGGGTATCTTGGTCAGAGGTGTATATGCGTTCATGGATGAGATATTCAGTACGGCACAGCCCTCCCGGCCCAGCATCTGCTTGGCAAATACCTGAGTGGGGATGAGAATCCCCATGTAGTTGAGGCTGAATACAGACGATATGGCGGAAGGGTCCAGGGTAAAGAAGGACTTTTCATCTGCCCTCTTCTCTTCCATGTGAAAATACTCATGCTCCGTGGTGGCAGAGGGATGATTCCCGCCGGCCCCGTTGATCAAGAAATCGCAGGGGCCCAACTCGGCCTGCACCAACTGTGCAACCTCTTTGCAGCGGTCAGCATTCAGCACGTCACATTGGTAGGCCTTGGCGCAGCCTCCTTCCGCTGTAATTTCATCGGCGACCTTCTGCACATGCGCCAGCGTTCTGCCCAGCAAGGCAACCTTTGCCCCTTCCCGCGCAAGCGCCTTTGCCATTACAGAACACAGAACACCGCCGGCTCCCGTCACGACTGCGACTTTGTCTTTATAATACATACACATCCCCTACGTCCCTCTTAAAACAGATTTGCGGTTTTAATGGGGCCCGCACAGCCTCCGCTTGCGGGCCCTTTCTCCTTATGTGTTGTAGGTTCCGGACGCGGTATCACCGCCGTGCCCCGTCCAGTTGGTGTGGAAGAATTTCCCCCGGGGGGTATCCAGGCGCTCATAGGTATGTGCGCCGAAGTAGTCCCGCTGTGCCTGCAGCAGATTGGCGGGCAGGCGCTCTGTTGTGTACCCATCAAAATAGCTCAGCGCAGAGGTGATGGCGGGAGCAGGAATCCCATACTGCACCGCGGTTGCAGCTACTTTCCGCCAGGCGGGAAGAGACCGCTCCATGATGTTCTTGAAATAGGGATCCAGCAGCAAATTGCTCAACGAGGGATTTCGGTCATAGGCCTGCTTAATTTTGTCCAGGAATACGCTGCGGATAATGCAGCCCCCCCGCCACATCAGTGCAACGCCGCCGTAGTTCAGGTTCCAACCATAGCTCTTCGCTGCAGCCTGCATGAGCATATAGCCCTGGGCATAGGAAATAATTTTTGCTGCAAACAGGGTCTGCCGGATTGCATCCAGCATCTCCTCCTTGTTTCCGGTAAAGGCAGGAACCGTGCGGGCATATGTCTTGGAGGCCTTCATGCGTTCGGACTTAATAGCTGACAGGCAGCGGGCAAACACGGCCTCACTGATCATGGTCAGGGGGACTCCCTCATCCAAAGCCGCGATTCCCGTCCACTTGCCGGTGCCCTTCTGTCCTGCCGTATCCAGAATCTTTTCCACCAGGGGAAGGCCGTCCTCATCCTGATAAGCAAGAATGTTGCCTGTGATTTCAATCAGGTAGCTGCTCAGTTCCGTTTGATTCCACTGGGAGAAAACCTCTCCCATCTCGGCGTCGCTCATTTTAAGCAGGTCACGCATTAGGTGGTAGGCTTCACAGATAAGCTGCATGTCGCCGTACTCAATGCCGTTATG
>CALWYD010000025.1 GCA_944385675.1 uncultured Oscillospiraceae bacterium | reverse complement strand
TGAAGGTTCCGACACACATTTGGGTCCGCATTCCCAGACATTCGAATCCCACACACCTGACCAAACACTACCAAACAGGGCTAAAGAGCATTAAAACGCAATAGAAAGTATCGGTTTTTCTCTACCTTTTTCCTCATTTCTTGTAATCCCAAATACGCTTAATCTGGTTTTCTACTCATTTTGTTCGGAGTCATTACAGAGAGTTTTATTGGACATTAAAACTGGTATTGCCTTATATGAAAACTTTACAGCCACATTTGGAGAGAATGAAGTCCTTTACTGAATATTGGGCTTTCGTTGGATGGCCAGCATGGTGATGTCGTCAAACTGGGGGGCATCTCCTACAAACCGATCGATATCCTGCTTGACGTCCCGCAGAAGCTTCTCCGGGCAGCGCCCCGGGGCTGTGTTCAGCGTAGCCAGCATCCGCTCCGTCCCGTACAGGATATTTGCCGCGCCGATTGCTTCCGCCACGCCGTCCGTATACAGAAACAGCGTATCCCCCATACCCAGCTCCAGCTCATATTCCCGGTAACGGGCATCCTCCATACCCGCAAGCACAAAGCCGTGCCGGTCTTTCACCAGCTCAAATCTGCCGCCGGAGCGCCGGATTGCTGGGTACTCATGCCCGGCGTTGGCAGCGGTGAGCTTTCCGGTGGAGATTTCATAGATCCCCAGCCAAACAGTGACGAACATCTCCGCTTCGTTGTTCTCGCACAGCTGGTTGTTCACCTTTTCCAGGACAGCTTTTGGGGGCAGGCCGGTCTGGGCGGCATTCTTCAGCAGGGTCTTGGCGATCACCATGAACAGCGCGGCCGGTACGCCCTTCCCGGACACGTCCGCGATCACCATGGCCAGGTGGTCGTCATCCACCAGGAAGAAGTCGTAAAAGTCGCCCCCCACCTCCTTGGCCGGCGTCATACTGGCGTAGATGTCAAACTCCGGCCGCTCCGGGAAGGCGGGAAAAATCCGGGGCAGCATGTCTGCCTGAATCTGGGTGGCCACATTCAGCTCCGCCCCGATGCGCTCTTTTTCCCGGCTTTCCGCCTCCTGCTGCCGCAGAAGGCCGTGGGTGCGCCGGGACAGGGTGAGCCCGATAAGATAGATTACCACCAGAACGGCTGCCCGGGGCAGATAGTAAAAGTTGAACACCCGCAGCGGGATGTTGTCCCCCGCCTCTATGGCGGCACGCAGGAAGGCCAGCCGCCCGGTCAGGCCGCTGATCTCCTGACTGCTGTGCATCATATTGGCGTCCCATACCCCCAACAGCAGCCCCAGATAGACCGCGAGCAGCATGCAGACGATGACCCCCAGCAGCGTGAATTTGGTGAACCGGGGGGCATAATAGTGGCAGGAGAGGATGATGGGACAGGCCCAGGCCAGCACCAGCTGGATCGTGAGGGCTCCAGCCAGGATACCGATGCCAAGCAGAAAGCAGCCCATGCTGACATATTTCAGCAGCCAGATCCGCTTCCGCCATACCCGCAGCAGCAGCGTGGGCAGCAGAAAAAGGACGATACCCACCGGCATGGCCACATTCATCAGCACCGGATCCACAATGAAAAAGCCGAGGAGGTTCAGCAGCCACATAAGGACCGCCACCACGGCGGCCACCCGCATACACAGGGCTGCATACCGGTTGGCGTCCGCCTCGTTGCGTCGGAAAATCTCTCGATGCTCCATGGTTCCCAATTCACCAGCTCTTTTCAATCGTCAGCACATTTATCCCGTCGCTGTAGGAATAGGCGATGCGGTCCATGGTCTTTTTGACCATGAAGATGCCCAGGCCCCCGATCTCCCGCTCTTCGGCCCCCAGAGTGGTGTCCGGATCGGGCTGCTGCGTGGGATCATAGGGCCTGCCGTTGTCCGTGAAACGGAGGATGGCCCGCCCCCTCTCCACCTCACAGCCCACGGTGGCAGAGGTAGCTCCGCTATACCGGGCAATGTTGGAGAAGATCTCATCTATGGCCACGTTGACTTGGGCAATCACCTTGGGCGGGGCCTGATGGTCTGTCAGTTCCCGTTCAAAGAATGCGCTCACCGTCTCCATACACTCCAAGCGCGGCTCCACACTGCATTTCTTCATACTCTCTTTCCCCATATCCCGCCGGCGGATAGCCAGCATCGTGATGTCATCAAACTGGGGCGCACCCCCCACAAACCCGTCGATGTCCCGCCGGACGGCAGTCAGGAGTTCCTCCGGACAGCCCTCCGGCGCCGTATTCAGGGCATTGAGCATCCGCTCTGTGCCGTAGAGGGTATCGGCCCCGTCCGTCGCCTCCGCCACGCCGTCGGTGTAGACAAACAGGGTGTCCCCCAGGCCGATCTCCAGCTCGTACTCCCGATAACGGGCATTCTCCATACCCGCCAGCACAAAGCCGTGTCGGTCTTTCACCAGCTCAAACCTGCCGCCGGAGCGCCGGATTGCCGGGTATTCATGCCCGGCGTTGGCGGCGGTGAGCTTTCCGGTGGAGATTTCATAGATCCCCAGCCAGACGGTGACGAACATCTCGGCCTCATTGTTTGCGCACAGCTGGTTGTTCACCTTTTCCAGAACTGCTTTGGGGGACAGGCCGGTCTGGGCGGCATTCTTCAGCAGGGTCTTGGCAATCACCATGAACAGCGCGGCCGGTACGCCCTTCCCGGACACGTCCGCGATCACCATGGCCAGGTGGTCGTCATCCACCAGGAAGAAGTCGTAGAAGTCGCCCCCCACCTCCTTGGCCGGCGTCATGCTGGCGTAGATATCAAACTCCGGCCGCTCCGGGAAGGCGGGGAAAATCCTGGGCAGCATATCCGCCTGGATCTGGGTGGCCACATTCAGCTCCGCCCCGATCCGCTCCTTTTCTGCGGTGATCGCCATGAAGCTGCGGAGATAGGATATCACGTCCTCCTCCATCTTGCGGAAGGAGTTTGCCAGCAGCTCCACCTCATCCCCCGTGCGGATGTCCGGGACGTTTACGGTGGCGGTACCTGTGGCCAGCTCCTCCTCATGGTTCTGGATAAAGGCGCCGGTGGCCTGCGTCAGCTGGTTGATGGGCCGGATCACCCGCCGCCGCACCACGATCAGAAACAGCGCCAGAAAGCCGGCCGTCAGGGCCGCCAGCAGCACGGCCAGGGCGGCCAGGAAGGTCCGCTGTGTGTTCATCACCTCATTCATGCTGATGTCCGCCATCACATAGCCCGCCATGGTACCGTCGGCGTGCAGCACCGGTGTCATGGCCGTCATCAGCCAGCCAAAACTTTCGTCCCACTGGACAATCGGCTCAATGGGCCGTCCGGCCAGAAGATTGTCCAGATTTTCCCTGAACTCTCCCACCAGATCCACATAGGTTCCCAGGGCGCAGTAGCCGCCGTCCTCATACGCACCGCCCTCTCCCGTCTCCATATCGGAGTCAAAGAGGAAGGTGACGCCCGTCCCGTGGGGGCGAACCACATAGAGATACTCCACATCGTTGCTGTCCACCATGTCCCGGATAAAATCCTGGGTGGCATAGTAGTCCCCGTCCATCTCGCCGGTCTCATAATAGTAATCCAGTTTGTCCGCATCCAGCTGGGTCGCCAGGGTACGTACCAGGTTGGTCGCCAGCCTCTCATAATAGCGCGTCATGGTGGAACTGAACACCCGGTAGCTGGCCAAAATTGCCGCAAGGCTCAGGATCACACCCATCAGCACAATGAGGAGCGTCAGTTTCTTTCCCAGCGAGAACTTCACCTTGGTACTCATGTGGTCCCCTCCCTCAAAATTTCCCGCGGACAATGCGGCATGAATCCCCGGCTACACCCGTATCACCAGTGTATTAAAACCGGCATACCGCCGGTAGAAGAACTCCTGCGCCTTGTTTTTGATCACCTTAATCCCCAGCGCGTCCAAGCCTCTGCCGTCCTCCAGGCTGATTCCCTCCACGTCCAGGTCAAAGGGATTGAACGCCTTTGCGTTATCGCGCAGATGGAGGGTAACCGTGCCGTCATCCTGAGGCACGATGGTAAATTGGATATATCCCTTATTGGAGGGGAAGGGCTGGCCGAGGATCACCGCGCACACCTCCTCTACGGCAATGGCGGCGAAGTAGCTCTGCGCCGCCGTGGCGTGGATCCCTTTCAGATACTCAGACACAGCCTTGCTCACCGAGCCCAGATCGGCGTCCCGGCTCTCCACGAAAGCCCGGAACACGTTACTGTCGTCCTCATTGAGATAGACCCACGACCCTGTCCGCTGATTGTAAATTGCCAGCACAGCCAGGGCAGCCAGCTCCATGCAGGGATACGTCCACCAGAACAGGCCGATCCCGCCAAGGCTGAAGACGAGGCTGAACGTCAGGAAAAAGACAAATGAGCGCAGGGTAAACAGCATGTAACTGATGAACTCCCTTCCCAGTGCCTGGTAGTAGTAGGTAAGTACCATATTGACCCCGGACGGGATGACACACAGGGCATAAATGCGGATAGCGGAACTCCCCATGGCCAGTTCCGCATCCGTCCGCAGGCCAAATGCAAAGCTGATCCACTGGGGTACTGCGGCCAGGAGCACAACAATCACCAGATTAACTACCATGGATACCTTAAAGGCCTGTTTCAGCGTACACCGGATGTTGGCCTTGTTGCATTCACCGTGGAAGGTGCTCACCATGGGTTGCAGCGCCATACTGATGGCATCATAGACCGACGCGGCCACCAGGGCCACATTGAACACGATTCCAAACACGGCCACCCCCAGTTCCCCGCTGATCACCATGAGCAGATGGTTGCAGACCAGGATGGTGATCAGCTGGTAGACATACTGCACGGAGGTGGAGAACCCGGTCCGGAACGATTCCAGCACGCATCTCACCCGGTACCCGGGCCAGCAGAAACGGAGGCATCCGCGTTTTTTGAAGAAGTGGAACAGACTGATCACGATCATGACACCGGCGCCAAGGCCGGTGGAATAGACGGAGCCGGCGACCCCCAGATCCATCAAGACCACAAACACATAGTTGAATACGATATCCAGGGTATTGCTTGTCACGAAGGCAACCGCCGCCAGTTTCGGGTCATTATCGCAGTTGACAAAGTAATAAAACGGCCCCTGGCAGAACATGACGGGCACCAGCAGCAGCTGGGCGCGGACCAACGCCTCACAGTTGGCCCAGACCTCCGTGCCCGGAGTTCCTGCACCCAGGAAGGCAAGCACCTGGGGCAGGAACAGGAGGCCCAGAATGCACAGGCCGATATTGAGAAAAAGATCGGTTCGCAGGACATCGGCAAAAATACGGTTTCCTTCCTCCGCTTTCCCCTCGCTGAGGGCGTTGGCGTAGTGGATTGAGCCGCCGATGGAGAGCGAATAGCTGATTGTATTGAACAGCATATAGATCGGCTGTCCGATGCTGATCGCCGTCATCCCCACCGGGCCGATGGTATTCCCCACAAAGACGCAGTCCGCCAGGCCGCCGGCGGCAATGCCCAGGCAGGAGAACATACTGGGCAGGAAAAAGCTGTAGAAGGATTTCCTGACAAATACGGTCTCCCGTATGGCTGTTTTCATGTGGCTGATTCCCTCTCTTTTTGAAACTTACCGGGGAGGTGCCAGGGGGACATCAGTCCCCAATGTCACTGTGACCCTGCTCAAACTCCCACTGCAGGCCGTACTTATCGATAAAGTAAAAATACTTCACGCCGCTGAGAATTTTGGCTGTCTGCACGTTCCGCTCATCAGTTTCCCGCAGATCCTGGTCGAAAAAGTGTACCTCAGAGGGCCGCGTCTCACTGATCTGGAATACCTGATAATCGTCTGTCTCGTTGATGAGCTTTGTATCAGGCATGGACTTGATATGTAAAAAGGCCTCCTCAATATTGGTGATCTTCAGCGCCACATGGCGCGCCCCGCTGACATCATTGGCGGCAAAAACCACGGGTGTCTTCCGCCCCTCCGGGTAGTGGTACTGCATCAGTTCAAGGGTCAGCTTTGTGCCGGGCACATTGACAAAGGCGATGGAGACGTCGCCCTCCTCGGCCTGGTCAAGAAAACCTCCTGCCTGGAAAAAGCCCTTGTTTCTCCAGTGGGAGAGATAGTGGTCCGGTGTGGCGCCCAGCAGTTTCCTGTAATAGGATACGGCCTGCGTCATGTCATCCACGAAAATACACACATGGGACAGTCCGGTGAAGTTGGGCATCTGCGCCTTTACCGGGGCGGAAAACTGCTTTTTCACCGTCAGATCAACCCAGTTGTTTCGCACGGAGACCACCACATCGTCCGCAAAGCCCAGCAGGATCGACTTCTCCACCCCTTCCATTTCCGCAAACTTTTCCTCTTTTGAGCGGTCTTTTCCATATTCCGCCAGCGACCATGTGGGGTTAGCATCCTGAATCGGAGCACCGCCTCCAAAACTGCTGCACACCGATAAATAGTAGTCGGGGTACTCATGGTAGATGAGCAAGCCGGCAAACAGGGCGCTGATCTTATTTTTCAGTCCCTTGACGGGGGCATTTATTTTTTCCTTTGACGCGGCGATAAAGGCGGCCTTTGCATGCTCCTCCATAGGCGCCATGGCGTTCAGGTGCAGCGCGCAGTCGCCGTGCTCGCACTCCAGCCACAACGTCCCCTGGCAGGTTTTCAAAATATCCGTCGTCATGGAAATCATTTCTTCCGTCAACAGACGCAGGAGATTGGTTTGCTCGCGGTTCAGTCCGGCCTCCTCCGCAGTGGTCTCCACCATCTGCAGTGCTTCCATCGCGCAGGACAGGCTGTTGGACAGCTTGATTTCGTTGGATTTCATAGTTGCTTCCCCTCTTTCAGAAATTGCGCCGCCATCCGGATGTGCGCCTCATTTGTCACTCAATGGTGAGAATGTCCACAAAACCGGTCACTTCAAAGACCTCCTGAATGGTCTCGTTCACATGGCGAATCACCATATTCCCCTGTTTGTTCATGGCCTTCTGAGCGGCCAGCAGTACCCGCAGGCCGGCGGAGGACAGGTATTCCAGGTTCTGAAAATCAAACTCCAGATTGGTGACGCCCTCCAGGGTGCTTTTCAGTTCCCCCTCCAGCTGGGGAGCGGTGGTGGTGTCCAGGCGGCCCTCCAGAGTCAGGGTCAGCTTGCTGCCGTCTTTGTTCTTGGTGATGTTCATGGTTTTACCTCCAAATATATATTTTTTCTAAATTGATATAAGAAATGGAACCCCGAATGGGTACGTTTCCGCCCATCGCCACCTAAAACAGGACTTTCACGGTGTTTTTACCCTCCGCATATTCATAAGAATGGTCTTTCGTCCGGCTGAGGGCCAGTTTTACGCTGATCGCATCCCCCTCCTGCATGGGGTTGAAGGCTTTGCCGGGCCAGGAGATGACAACGCGGCACTCGCTGCCGTCCTCGCTGCACATGGCCCGGAAGTCCACATGGCAGCCCTTTTCCGGCAGCCGGGGCAGGATACAGGCCACGCACAGCTCCTCAAAAATCTGCTGGAATTTCAGAGATTGCCGGGCGCTGAGCAGCTGCTTGCGGGCAAAGTTGTCGATGTCGGTGGCCGCGCCGATGAAGTCGAAGCTCTTTGTGGTGATCTCACAGTGGTAGGTCTTCAACCGCAGCACAAACGCCTGGCAGCGCTCGGTCCTGGGATGCTCAAAGATCTGCTCCGGCGCGCCCTCCTCATAGATCACGCCCTGGTCCATGTAAAACACTCTGGTGGAGACGTCCCGGGCAAATTTCATCTCATGGGTGACGATGAGCATGGTCAACCCCTGACTGGCCAGGTTGCGGATGACCGACAGTACCTCACCCACCATGGTGGGGTCCAGAGCGGAGGTGGGCTCGTCGAACAGGACGATTTCCGGCTCCATGGCCAGCGTGCGGGCGATAGCCACCCGTTGCTTCTGTCCGCCGGACAGCTCGTCGGGGTAGTTCAGCGCCTTCTCCGCCAGGCCCACGCTCCGCAGCAGTTCAAGGCCGCGCCTGTACGCCTCCTGCCTGCTGAGGCCCAGCAACTCCACCGGGGCCAGCATGACATTTTCCATCACGGTCAGGTGGGGGAACAGGTGGAAGGACTGGAACACCATACCCATCCGCCGCCGGACGGCGCTCAGTTCCCGGGGACCGGCCCCGGTGAGCGTCTGCCCCAGCACCCGGATCTCACCACCGGTCGGCTCCTCCAACCGGTTGAGGCAGCGCAGCAGGGTGCTCTTGCCCGTACCCGAGGGGCCGATGATGGAGATGACGTCCCCCTGGCGGATCTCGGTATTCACATCCTTCAGCGGGGTCACATTGGGATAAGCCTTTTTCAGATGGGCAACCGAGATCACCGTCTCCCCTTCCGGCCGGGGCGCGGGGCTGGGGACGGGAGCGGACGGGGGTTCTCCTTCCACACCCTTGAGGGTCCTGGGCCGCCGCTTGGGGTCGATACGCAGCTCCGCCAGCCGCAGCAGCGAGGTGAGGGCCCAGGCCAGCAGGAAATAGATCACCGCCGTGACGATCAGCGGGAAAAATGCCTCAAAGGTGCGGCTGCGAATCAGGTCGGTGGCCTTGGTCAGGTCCTCCACCGCGATGTAGCCCACCACCGAGGTCATTTTGACCATGGAGATCAGCTCTCCCTTGTACACCGGCAGGATGTGCCGGGCGGCCTGGGGGGCGATGACCTTGGTGAAGGTCTTGGTCCGTCCGAAACCCAGGGCGGCGGCGGCCTCCCACTGGCCTTTGTCCACCGCGTCGATGCCGGTGCGGATCATTTCGGACACGTAGACACCGAAGTTGATGGAGAAGGCCAGAATGGCGATGACCACCCCGCTGAGCATAGTACTGGCAAAGACGATGTAGTAGAGCACCATCAGCAGCACCAGGGTGGGGATACCCTGGACCAGGCGGATAAAGGCGGCGGCCAAAACGGAGGCCGGCTTATTGCGGCTGCGCCGCACCAGACACAGGCCGAAGCCCACCACCGAGCCGATGAGGGCAGCGCACAGGGAGATGACCACCGTCACCCCCAGGCCGGACAGGATCATCTGCCAGCGGTTCTCCTCCACAAAGGTCTT